>JALHPA010000378.1 GCA_022842745.1 Pirellulales bacterium | reverse complement strand
CCCAGGGTCTCCTCCCGCGCGCCCGTCCCCTTGCGCGGGGTCTCCCCCCCCGGCGATCGGCTGACCCACTTCCCCCTCTCCCTGCCCCACCCCGCCCGAGCCGTTCTTGCCGTAGCGGAAGTGCGGCACGTCGAGCTGCGGAATCGGAATGCTGATCAACTCCCGTCCCTGCCGCCCAAACATCTCCCCGTGGGTGATGTACTTGCGCAGGTTCTGGCGGATCTTCCCGCGCACAATCTGCTTGAATCGTCGTTGATCTTGGTCAATCTTTTGCATCGAACCACCGCTAAAGCAGGGCGTTTCCGTCCCCAGATTTGCAGCCTACTTCACGTCCCCGCGCGCAAAAATGCTCGCCACATAGTGCAACACGTCGGTCGCGCTCTCGTCGTCGTACCCATAGTCCCGGATCAGCCGACCCTTCACCACGTCGATCTTGGCCTGCGTGTCGGCGTCCACCACGTTGCTCACCAGGCTGGTCAGCTTGATCGTGTCCTTCTGGTCCTCGAACAGCTTGAGTTCCAGGGCTTTGTACAGCCGCTCGTTCGTCTTGTAGTCGAACGTCTTGCCATCGATCGACAACGCGCCGATGTAGTTCATGATCTCCCGGCGGAAATCGTCCTTCCGGCTGTCCGGAATGTCGATCTTCTCCTCGATCGAACGCATCAACCGCTCGTCCGGCTCGTCGTACTGACCGGTGAACTTGTTGCGGACCTTTTCCCGCTGGGTGTACGCCTTCACGTTGTCGATGTAGTTCCCGCACAGCCGCTTGAGCGCGTCCTCGTCCGCCGCGATCGCCCGCTGAACTTCGTTCTTCACGATATTCGTGTACTCCTGCTTCACGACCCCCAGCAATTCCCGGTAGTGGTTCTTCGTTTCCTCGCTCGTGATCAGGCTGTGGTGCTTCAGACCCGCCTCCAATTCGTTGAGCACCATGAACGGGTTGATGCTCTTCGCTTCCGGGTGCGCCACCAGGGCGTTCGATAGCTTGTCCTGGACGTACCGCGGGCTGATCCCCTGCATCCCCTCCATCACCGACTGTTCCCGCAGCTCCTTGACGTTGTCCTCCGTGAAACCCGGCAGCGTCTTGCCGTTGTACAGCTTCAGCTTCTGTAGCAGGCTCAAGCTGGCGTTCTTCGGCTCTTCCAGCCGGGTCAAAATCGCCCACATCGCCGCCATCTCGATCGTGTGCGGTGCAATATGCTTGCCGGCCACCTTCTCCTTGTTGTAGTCCTTCTCGTAAATCTTGATCTCGTCCGACAGCGTGGTAACGTACGGCACGTCGATCTTCACCGTCCGGTCCCGCAAGGCCTCCATGAACTCGTTGTTCTGCAGCCGCCGGTACTCCGGTTCGTTCGTATGCCCCAATATCACCTCGTCGATGTCCGTCTGGGCAAATTTCTTCGGCTTGACCTTGTGTTCCTGGCTCGCCCCCAACAGGTCATACAAAAACGCCACGTCCAGCTTCAGCACTTCCACGAATTCGATCAGCCCCCGGTTGGCGATGTTGAACTCGCCGTCGAAGTTGAACGCCCGCGGGTCGCTGTCGCTCCCATACTCGGCAATCTTCCGGTAGTTGATATCCCCGGTCAGTTCGGTTGAATCCTGGTTTTTCTCGTCCTTCGGCTGGAACGTGCCGATGCCGATCCGGTCCTTCTCGCTCAGGATCAATCGCTTCACCCGCACGTCGTCGATCACCTTCGTCCAGTCCCCCTCGTACCGCCGCAGCCGCTCGGCATAGATGTGCCGGCACATCGGGCACAATTCCCCCCGAATTTTCACCTTGTAGCCGTTCGCCGCTGCTCCCACGTTCAGCCGCGCGGAAATCTCATCCCGAAATCGCTCGGGCGCCAAATGCAGCGGCTCCTCGTGCATCGGGCACCAATGCACCATGTTCCGGTCGGTCAAATCGACCCACCCCAACGTGTACAAGGCCCCCGCGTCCGTCTGGGAATACTTCTCCAGACCCTTCTTTAACAGCCGCGCGATCGTGCTCTTGCTGCTCCCAACCGGGCCATGCAGCAGTAAAACCCGCTTCTCGATTCCATACCCCTGCGCCGCGCTCTTAAACGCATTCACGAGAGATTGCAGCGAACCGTCCAGTCCAAACACCGCGTCCTGGCCCCGGTCGTCCGGATCGGAGAAAAAACGGTATCGGACCCGCTTCTCCCGGCCCACCTCGTAACTCTCCGTCCCATACGTCAACACCATGTCGTACACCCGCTCGAAAGCGTTCCGCGCCACTTTCGGATCGGCAGTCACCAAATCGAGATACTCGGCAAACGACCCTTCCCAATGCTTCTTCCGAAACTGGGTCAGATCCTGCCGCTGCGAAACGAGCGAAATGATTTCGTGCCCGGAACTCATGCTTTCGATCTCCAAATAGCCGTGACCGATTCGATCCCGATCCGACCACAACGCGCGCGCAGCGCCCGACCCTCGCGACATGCGCCGTACGGAACGCCCCGTTGGCGAAGGGAAGCCAGGCGACAGCCCTGCAACCGCATGGAGTCCTTTCCGCACAGTCACATTGTCCAAAGAACGTCTACGCCCACGCCGCGCCACGACTCCTTGCGGGCAGCTCACCCGATCCAGCAAATTTCGGCCCCAAAAGCAAGCTTTTCACCCGAGATCGGCGTTCCGCACGTGCGCTCCCGCCAATCCTTAGGGCGCAGCGGCCTACCGACGTGTTGTTCAACGAGGGCAACCGCCAGAGACTTGCCGCTGCAAGTACCGAAAAAGTTGCAAAAGATCGCGCTTCGCTGTGCGTCGAGGTGGAGAGCTGCGCGGACGCCTTCTTCTCTGCTGCTCGGTCCGCCGCTGGCTTGCGGCGTACCAATCAACTCCACTATCGCAAGTATCGCTACAAAAATCGTTCCAGGCAATATCGATTTGAAAGAAATTTTCAGAATCGCGCGAAAACGACCATTTCAATCGCAGCTTGGCGCGCAAATCGACCGCCCCGCTCTCGCAGATCCGCCCCCCCTCTCCACTCCCGGTTCGGCTTCGGAAGAACCAGCCGGCGCGCGTGAGCGTCGCGCTTAAACCCGGAACGCGCGCATCAGAGTGGCTACGGTGAACCGCCATCCGTGCCGTCGCAAAGCGCTAAATGCTTTTCCGCAACGCAACCTGGCTCGGCATCAATGTCAAAGCGGTCTCGCCAGCTAGCGGCCGGCTGGTCGGAGGAACGCGCGGGCACGGTCCATCCACACGAAACAGCACCCCCTCTGGACGGTTCTTTGGCTCGCTCGCCCCTCCCTCCAGCGCCGTTTCACTCCCCACCGCTGCCCGCGGCGCGTTTGCAACCTGCGTCCCCTCGGTCCGCTTAGACGCGGCCCAAACGAAATCGCCCGGTTCGGCTGGTTTCGGTTCGCCCCCGCTCTTGGAATCCTCCCCCTCGAGCGCTCGGCGGGTGGCCAGGTAGCCTCGAAATTGAACCAGCAACTCCGGATTGTCCGGATCCAAGGACTGCCATTCCCGCAGCGTCCGTTCGGCGGCTTCCCAGTTTCCTTGCGCCACATGCGCCGCCGCCAGCCACCTCAGACAAATCGTCTCACGGCATCCAGCGGCAAACGCGCTTTCCAAATGCCGCCCCGCCGCCCCAAATTCCTGCTTTGCGGCCAGGCACGCCCCCCGCACCGCTCCCCGCAACGCCTCCCGCCCCGCTTCGTCGGCATACCGCTTGTCCACCAGCGCTAGCGCCGGCTGCCGGCGATCATGTTGTACGTACAACTCCAGCAACTGCCGCCACAGCCGTTCCGAATGCGGAAACTGCTTCATCGCCGCTTCGAGCGTGCCCACCGCCGCGTCCACCTGCCCCAACAACCCCTGGGCCACCGCCTGGCAACTGACCGCCACCTCCCCGAGATTACTCAAATGCCACAGCATCGGGTCGATCTGCCCATGCCTGGCAGCCATCTCAAACGACCGGCTAGCCAGATCCAGCCTCCCCATCCGCTGCAAATAACTGGCCATCGCGCACAGCAGTTGCGCGTCCAGTGGAAACTGCCCCAAAGCCTCGGCGCAGGCCGCAAACTGCTGCTCGAGTTCCCCCGCGCCAAACGTCGTCAACAGCCCGTAGAACCCTTCCAGCGCTTCGATGGATCCTGCGGCCGAGCTTTCGATCGCCTGCCGGAAACACCGTGCCGCCTCGGCCGATCGGCCCAAGGTCTGCAACGCCTCCCCTTGAACGCTCAAGATCCGCGCCTCCGGCCCCAGCTCGGCGATTTCCAGCGTCGCCAAGCGCAAGTTCCGCTCCGCCTTGGCCCGCTTCAAAGCCGGATCATGCTCCCGGGCGGACCGCAAAATCGTCAGCGGCGCATACTCCACCTGCATTTTCAAAGCCACCACGGCCCCATGCACCTCCTCGTTTA
>JALHPA010000377.1 GCA_022842745.1 Pirellulales bacterium | reverse complement strand
CATGCCGCAGGGGCCAAGCGGCTGCACCAGTGGCTCGAACGGATCAGCCCCTCCCCCGCAAAAGATGTCGCCGCCGAACGGCAGAAAGTCTTCGCCCGCATGCCCAAAACGAGCCTCCAGGGGACCAAGATGCTCGGGGTCACGGGGGTCAGTATCGAGAAAGACATTCTCCAATTCCTCAAGCTGCGAATCGCGAACCGGTCGATCCCCTGGGCCGAGCGCAAGTCCCCCGGCGAATAACGGCCCGCTTGGCGAACGCCCGCCCAGATTCTCTCCCCCAACAATCAAGCGAGCAGGCTGCCAGATAGTCCTGGCAACCTGCTCGCAGTTCGACCGCGCTGGGATTCCTGGCCAATACGTCGCCCCTACCGGCGGCGATCCCGCTCGCGCAAAATCTTCAAGATCTCATCCAGCTTGCGATGGATATCGTCCATCGCTTCGCGGGGCATTCCCGGTCCGTCCCGTCCAGGTCCCCCCTGTCCTCTTCCATCCTGTCCCCTTCCACCCGGTCCCGGCCCGCCTCGTCCCGGTCCGCCCGGTTCCCCGCGTTCGCGGTCCGGTCCACCTCGTCCCGCTCCGCCGATCGGAGGCCGCTCACGGCCGGGGCCGCCTCCGGATGGTTGTTTCCGGAACGAGGCCGGACGCGAACGCTCACGGTCCGGGCGTCCTGCCGAGGGGCGATCTCGCTCCGCTCCCCGGTCCGATCGGTCTACTGCATCGCCTCGACGCGGTGGCGGCCCCATACGCCCTGGTTCCCGCGGACCGCGGCGATCCCCCTCTTCTCCCCGCGGACCTGAGCCCGGCCCCCCTCGGCCGGCCGATCCCGGCCCCGGTCCGCGTCCTTCACGATTGGGACCGGCCTCCGGCCGACCCCTCCCTGGTCCGCCAAATCCCCCTCGACGACCGCGGTCGGGACCCTCCGCGGAACGTGGGCCTCGCGCAGGGGGCGTTCGCTCGGAATCACGATCGCGGTCCACCTCCCCCTCCCGGTCCCGCCGCGGCCGACCATCCTGAAACGCCATTCGATCGCGGACGTCACTCCACGGATCGTCAACCGCCGCTTCTCGCTCGGACGTCCCGCTGCCACTCTCGCCAACGGATCCGCCGCCAGCGTCGTCGCGGGAAGTCTCCTCGGCAGTCGCTGTTCCCGCCTGCGACGAATCGTCATTTGAAGATCGGTCTTGGGCAAACGAGCCAGCAGCCAGCGCCAACGTGAAACCAAAAGCCGCCAAGCTTGCCCCCAGGTGGGGCAGATAGATTCGTTTCGTCATCGGAATTCTCGCATTAAGGGGTTCCAGGGTGGGGCCAAGCAGCGCGCAAAGTCGGCGGCGATCCTGGCCAGACATCGCCCCGACCGCAAGCTGCTCCCACCCTCTAAAACCCCGCAGCCAAAGCCGAGTTTCGCCCCTACCCCAGTTCGAGCGCAGCGCAAGTGCAAGTCTGCCTGAGGCCGATCCCGTTCCCGAACCTGGCGGCGCCGTAACCCCGGCTAGTCCGAAGACTCCCTCCCGAAAACCCTGCGAAGCGCCAAACGACCGCGGCGCCCCTATTTCGCTTCCAATGCCTCCGCCGCCCCCTTTTGAAATGCCCTCCGCACCTCGCTTGCGTCGCTATTGGGGAAATTCGATCGCTGCACCATCAGAATGTAGGCCACCCCCTTGTGAGGATCGATCCACGCCTGCGTCCCCCACGCGCCCCCATGGCCGAACGAACCGGCCGAAAGTTTTTCCGGCACTCCCTCGTGCGGCGACTTCAAGACGCACGTCCCCAGCCCCCACCCGTAGTTCTTCCCCCGGTTCCCATACGCCTCTCCCTGGAAAAACCCCGTCGGCAAATCCCCCGTCTGCGACGTCGCCAGATACCTCATCGCCTCCGCCGACAAGTACTGCCGCCCACCCAGCGATCCCCCGTTCAGAAGCATCTGGCAAAACTTCGCATAGTCCGGCCCCGTGGAAAACAGTCCGCCGTTCCCCAGCGGCGGCCGATTCCGCGTACCAAAATCCGATCGCGGCGGCACGGCCGTTAGCTTCCCGCTGTCCTTCTCCTTAGCATACGCCGTGACGCGCCGCGCCAACTGCTCGTCGCTCGGGTAAAACGTCGTGTCCTTCATCCCCAACGGGTCGAACAGCCGTTCCTGCACGAACTGGTCGAATGATCGCCCGCTGACCACTTCCACCACCCGCGCGGCCGCGTTGATCCCGCTTTGACAATACTGCCATTTCGCACCCGGCTCGAATTGCATCGGCGATTTCAGCCACAGCGGCGTCAAATCGGCCAGCGTTTTCGCCCCCTGCGCCTCCGGACCGCTCGCCTCTCCCAATCCCGAAGTGTGCGTCAGCAACTGCGCGATCGTCAGCCGCGCCGGTTGGCCGGACGGAGTTTTCAGATTGGCGAACTCCGGCAGATACTTCTCCACCGGATCGGAAACGCGCAGCTTCCCTTCATCCTGCATCATCAATACCGCCACGCCCGTGACAGGCTTCGTCATCGAGGCGATCCAGAACAGCGAATCGTCCGACATCGCGCGCTGCGTTTCCACGTCCGCCAGGCCGTGCGATTGCTGGTGCAAAGTCTTCTCCTTCCCCACTACCACGGTCACGGCCCCCGCGATCTCGTTCCGGTCGATCATCTCCTCCATCGCCCCCCCCACCTCGTCGATGCGGGGACTTTCACCGCGGGCCAGATGGGCAAAAAGCAAAATAGCGACAGTGGCCGCCCGGGCGGGCGTATACAAGGCGTTTCTCATGAGCGTGATATCGAAAGGGCGGCAAGTGGGCCAACGCGGATCGCATTGTACTCCGCCCCAGCCTCATTCCGCCAATGGCAGAGCCTCACTCCGCCAATGGCAGCTCATAACACGCCGCCTCGCGGTCGTTGCGGACCACAAGCGTATTGCCGCACAGCGCGAACGTGTTCCAGCACGGTTCCCCGTCGATCGCGTGGAATCGCGTCAGCTCCACGAATTCCTCCGGCTTGGCCTCCACCAGCGCCAAGTCCCCGTCCTCGGCCAAAACAATCAGCAACTCGCCACACAGCAAAATCTGCCCCTGTCCGTAGCGCGTTCCTTTCCACCGCGGCTTGCCCGTGGCCAGTTCGATGCACTGCAACCGCTCCTCGTCCAGTCCATACACGAACCCGCCGCGCATGCACACGTTGCTGAACTTCGTCTTCATCACGTTCCGCTTCCATCCGGGACGCCCCCCGGCAGGCGCCGCCACGGAAGCCGTCCATTCATCGGCCTCGTTGCGAGAAACATTGATGAGCGCGCTCCCCACCCCATACCCCTTGGAAACAAACACCTGGTCCCCGGCCAGCGCGTGGGCTTGCGAGGCGCTCGCGTTCGCGTCACTTCGCCCAGGCCACTCGAATCGCCACAACGGGCGACCATCGGCAGCGTTGTGACCCACCAGCACGTCCTGATTCACAATCAAAATCTGCCGCACACCACCCAGCGTTCCCAGCGACGGCGACGCATAACTCGACAGGTCGCTCCCCCCCGCCCAGGCACGCTCGCCGTCCGCCTGTCGATAGGCGACCAGCGATCGGCCATCCCCCCCCCCGGCGCTCACCACCACCAGATTGTCAACGATTAAGGGAGACCCCGCCTTGCCCCATAGCGTGTTCGGAGCGTTGTTATCCTCCAGAATGTTGACCGTCCACAGCTCGGCCCCCGTCGCCAGATCCAAACAGTTGAGAATTCCCGTCGCCCCCAGGGCAAATACCCGGCCCTTGTAGATCGTCGGCGTGGCCCGCGGTCCAATCCCGCCGGGAACCTGCTCAAATCGCACCGTGTTCGTGTGCGACCAACGAATGCTGCCGTCCTTCAAGTCGTAACAAATGACCAGTTCCTGATCCTGCCGCTGCTCCTGCGTCACGGCGCACGGTCCGACGACCGCAAAACCAGACCAGCCCCGCCCTACCGCGTTCTTCCAACGCAATTTCGGCGGCTGCGCTTCCCAATCGCGGGCCAATGGCGCCGCCGGCACGATCTGATTCCGCTGCGGCCCCAAAAACTGCGGAAAATCCTCCGGAGTCGTTTCGATCGCCCCCGGTTGCTCCCCCGGTCCATCGTCTGGTGGGTCCTTCCCAGCCTCCCTTGCCCCCTCCGCGCCCCCGCCTCCCTTCCCCGCTACCGCACCGCCCGGCCCCGGACGCCGCGCGGGAGCGGGCGGCTCGGACAGATCGACCGACCGCCGCACGAAGATCGGCAGCATCGAACCCGTAAAACCCTTGAATTGATACAGCCATGCAAACACTCCCACGCCCACAATCACCACGGCCAGCGGCACGAATCGAATCCACGCCGCCGCCCGGCTGAAGATCGCCAGCCACAGGCAGCTTGCCAGCACAATCAGGCTAACTCCAATCTGGGTC
>JALHPA010000376.1 GCA_022842745.1 Pirellulales bacterium | reverse complement strand
GCTCTTCCGATCTGTTCGATTCCTTCATTCATGATGTCCTGGACGCCGCTCCTGCCATCGAGCAGGCGTTGACCTCCAGCTTCGTCGACCAGGAAGTGAAAATCGGCGTTCTCGACAAGGCCCTGCGGGGCCAATGCAGCAACCTGTTTTTGAACTTCCTCAAGGTGGCGGCCGAACACGAGCGGCTCGGACTGTTGCGGATCCTGCATGTCGCTGCGCACGACCTGCACGATACGCTTCGCAACAAGGTCCGCGTGCTGGTCAGCACGGCCACTCCGCTGGGGCAGTCCGAGCAAGCGCAAATAGAACAGCGTATCCGCAGCCGGCTGGGGAAAGAGCCGGTGCTGGATGTCCAAGTTAATCCAGATTTGATTGGCGGCATTGTCGTTCGCGTGGGAGACCGCGTCTTTGACGGATCTCTGGCCACCCAATTGGCCCGCGTTCGCGAACAGTTGATCGACAGGAGCGTTTATGAAATTCAGAGCGGACGAGATCGCTTCAGTACTTCGACAGGAAATTGAACACTACGAATCCCGGATTGACGTCCGCGAAGTCGGGCGCGTCCTGGAGGTCGGCGACGGCATTGCCCGCGTCTACGGCCTGTCCGGCGTGATGGCCGGGGAAATGGTCGAGTTCCCCAATGGAACGACCGGCCTGGCGTTCAATTTGGAAGAAAACTCCGTCGGCATCATCATCCTGGGCGATTATTTGCAGATCCAGGAAGGGGATGAAGTCAAAAGCACCGGCCGGTTGCTCAGCGTGCCGGTCGGCGAAGCGGTGATCGGCCGCGTGCTCGACCCATTGGGCAACCCGCTGGACGGCAAAGGCCCGGTCGTCACCTCCGAGCGCCGCCCGGTCGAGTCGATCGCCCCCGGCATCGCCGAACGCCAGCCGGTCCGCGAGCCGCTCCAGACCGGGATCAAAGCCATCGACTCGATGACGCCCATCGGCCGCGGCCAGCGCGAGCTCATCATCGGCGACCGAAAAACCGGCAAAACCGCCATCGGCATCGACGCCATCATCAATCAGAAGAACTCCGGCGTGAAGTGCTTTTACGTCGCGATCGGCCAGAAGGAATCGACCGTCGCCGGCGTGATCGAGGCCCTCCGCCGCAACGGCGCGATGGATTACACCACGGTCGTTTTGGCTGGCGCTAGCGACCCGGCCCCGCTGCAATACGTGGCCCCCTATGCCGGGACCGCCATGGCCGAGTACTTCATGTACAAGGGCCAGCATGCGTTGATCGTGTACGACGATCTCTCCAAACAGGCGGTCGCCTACCGGCAGTTGTCCTTGCTCATGCGGCGTCCCCCCGGACGCGAGGCGTATCCCGGCGACGTGTTCTATGCCCACAGCCGCCTCCTGGAGCGCTCCGCCAAGCTCAGCGCCGAACTGGGGGGAGGCTCGCTCACCTCCCTGCCGATCATCGAAACGCTGGAAGGGGAAGTCTCGGCCTACATCCCCACCAACGTCATCTCGATCACCGACGGACAGATTTACTTGCAGCCCGACCTGTTCTTCGCCGGGCAGCGCCCCGCGATGAACGTCGGTATCTCCGTCTCCCGCGTCGGCGGCGCCGCCCAGATCAAGGCCATGAAGAAGGTCGCCGGCGGCTTGCGTTTGGACCTGGCCTCGTTCCGTGAACTGGAAGCGTTCGCCCAGCTCGGCACCGATCTCGACGCCGCCACCCAGTCCCGTCTCGACCGCGGCTATCGCATGATCGAGTTGCTCAAGCAGGGCCAGTACGTCCCCATGGACGTGTACGACGAGATCCTGATTATCTACGCCGGCACCCGCGGGCACCTCGACGAAGTGCCGCGGACCGAAGTCCAGCAATGGGAGAAGCAATTCCTGATCTTCATACGCGACCAGAAGCCCGAAATTCGCAAGAAGATCATCGACACCAACGACGTGGACGACGCCACGATGCAGTCCATCAATTCGGCCATCGCCGAATTCAAAGCCCAGTACAACGCCCGCAAGCAAGAGGGCAAGACGGTTCGCGTATAAACCGGTCCGCGCGGTGCAGGGTTCATTGCCCTTCCGCCGACCGGCGTCCAACGGTCTCCGTCCACTTGCCTGACCATCAACATCCCCATCCATCGGCATGGCCAAAGCTCGCGCTCTCGACAAACGCCGCAAATCGATTCGCAACATCCGCAAGATTACGCGGACGATGGAATTGATCGCCACCGCGCGGTTCAAGAAGGCGATGGATCGCGCCCACGCCGCGTCGGCGTACACTCGCCGGATCACCGCCTTGGTGGGCGACCTGGCCCAAGCCGGCCTGGCGGTGAAACATCCGCTGCTCGAGCCGCGAGAGAACCCGCAGCGGGCCTTGCTGTTGATCCTCACGGCGAACCGCGGCCTTTGCGGCGGCTACAACTCCAACGTCTTTCGCCTCGCCTATACCCGCTACACCGAACTAAAGGCCGAAATGCGGTCGCTGGGCCTCGAGGTCTCCGGCAAGCGGGGCATCAACGCCCTCAAATTTCGCGGCATCGAGGTAGACGAGAAATTCACGCACTTCGAGGACCGGCCGGCCTTCGCCCAGGTCGACGTGCTTGCCAATCGCTACCTGCAATCGTACACCGCGGGTCAGATCGATCGCTTGGACGTAGCCTACATGCGGTTCGTCAGCATCAGCCGCCAAGAGCCGGTGGTCGAAACCTTGCTGCCGCTCGGTTCGCTCGGCGATCACGAACAGCCCTCGACGCAGGCCGCCCAATCGCAATACGAATTCCTTCCCTCGGCCGAAAGCATTCTGGCAGAGGTGGTTCCCACCAGCTTCAAGGTCAAGCTGTTCAAGTGCTTTCTGGATGCCGCGGTCAGCGAACAGGTGGCCCGGATGGTGGCCATGAAGGCCGCGACGGAAAACGCCGGCGATTTGATCAAGCAGCTTAGCAGCAACTACAACCGCGCCCGCCAGAGCCAGATTACTGGAGAAATCATGGAAGTGCTGGGGGGCGTCGAAGCGCTCAAGAACTAATTCGTCGCTATCCCAATTCACGTTCTCCTACCTCTCGATTTTTAACCGCAAGTTCGCTATGGCAACCGCAACAGCGCCCGCCAAGGGCAATCGGATGGGTCGCGTTACCCAGGTCATCGGCTCCACCTTCGACGTCGAATACGACGAGGGCTCGTTGCCCATGATTTACAACGCCGTCAAGGTCCGCGGCGAGCACAAGGGAATCAAGCTTGATCTGACCGGCGAGGTCCAGCAGCATCTCGGCGGCGGGCGCGTTCGCTGCGTCGCCCTGGGCAGCACGGACGGCATGGTCCGCGGCCAGGAGTGCCTCGACACGGGCGCTCCGGTCAGCGTTCCCGTCGGTCCGGAAACCCTCGGCCGCGTGTTCAACCTGATCGGCGAACCGGTCGACGGTCGCGGCCCGGTGAACGCCAAGGAGCGCTGGCCCATCCATCGAGACGCTCCGGAAGTGGCCGAACTTTCCACCACCACCGAATTGTTCGAAACTGGCATCAAGGTCATCGACCTGCTCACTCCCTTCGTCCGCGGCGGCAAGGCCGGACTGTTCGGCGGGGCCGGGTTGGGCAAAACGGTCATCCTCACCGAGTTGATCGCCCGTATCGCCAGCGCCCACGGCGGTTATTCCGTCTTCGCAGGCGTCGGGGAACGTACCCGCGAAGGAACCGACCTGTGGCTGGAAATGCAAGAAACCGAGATCGGCCAGACCGGCCGCAAGGTCATCGAGCAAACCTGCATGGTCTTTGGCCAGATGAACGAGCCGCCGGGCGCGCGTCTGCGGGTCGCCCTCTCCGCGTTGACGATGGCGGAGTACTTCCGGGATACGACCGGCGCCGACACGCTCCTGTTCGTGGACAACATCTTCCGCTTTTCGCAGGCCGGTAGCGAGGTGTCGGCGTTGCTTGGCCGTATGCCTAGCGCCGTCGGCTACCAGCCGACCCTGGCCACCGAGATGGGCGCTTTGCAGGAGCGGATCGCCTCCACCAGCAAGGGCGCCATCACCTCCGTGCAAGCGGTCTACGTCCCGGCCGACGATCCCACCGATCCCGCCCCCGCCACCGCGTTCGGCAACCTGGATGCGTTCTTGTATCTGGAGCGCTCGATTTCCGAGAAGGGGATCTACCCCGCGGTCGATCCGCTCGCCTCCTCTAGCCGGATCCTCGACCCCCAGTACGTGGGCGAGCGGCACTATGCCATTGCCCGCCGCGTCCAGCGCACTTTGCAGCGCTATCGCGAATTGCAGGACATCATCGCCATCCTCGGCGTCGACGAATTGAGCGAAGAGGACAAACTGGTCGTTCACCGCGCTCGCCGCATGGAGCGATTCCTGTCGCAGCCGTTCCTGGTGGCCGAAGTGTTCACCGGCAAGCCAGGCGAAATCACCCCCCTCAAAGACACCATTC
>JALHPA010000375.1 GCA_022842745.1 Pirellulales bacterium | reverse complement strand
ATCGCCAGGGTCGTTTTCGGAAAAAAGTTTTCAGGTGGCGCGTTGTTGAATCGGGGTGGCGGGGCCACCACAGCAGCGCTTGTATTTGAGGCGGCTGCCACAGGGACAGGGCGCGTTCCGGACCGGCTGCTTCTCCTCATTTTTCTCCTCCATATTCTGATTGGTTCTCGGGCTTGGCGATATGGGACTCGCGCTTGTATGCGCAACGGACGCGAGGTGCATCTGTTCGAAGGCGCGGTCGGTGGCGAGGTCGCTTTTGAGCTTCGCGAGTTCGGTGGGCCGCTGATTCAGGACGAGCTTGACGATCTCCAGAGCGGCTTTCAGACGCGTGGCGGCGGGCGTATTCGGGTCGCTCAGGAACTGTCGAAGAGTGTCGAGTGCGAGTTCGCTCAGATCGCTGAGCTCATCGAGCAGCGCCTCGGCGCGGTCCTGGCGGGCGGCGAGGAGGGCACGGGAGAAGGCTGGATGATGACGGGTCCAGAGGTGGATGGTGCTGCGGTGGACGTTCGCGTGCCGGGCAGCGGCGCTGACGGTGGAGCCTGCGGCGAGGAGTTTGAGGACTTCGGCCTGAGTCGGCGTCAGGGTGTCGAGAAGTGTCGAGTCGAGGTTTTGGGGTATCGGGTTCGGCATGAGTTTCCTCTGTGCCGAGGATATCTTGCAGATTCAACTTTCCCTGCCTCGTTCCGAGTTTATCTGATTGATTCGGCTATCTTTATTGCGTCTCCAACTTCTGTCACCGCTTGTCACTTATTGCTTCTGGAAAAGTGCCTGGCTCTAGATCCGCCTTCTCGACGCGACCAAGCCGATCGACGTCAAGACTGCTTGACCGCGCCATGGGTTCACACGGAGAGTAGCTGGGGGCGGTTCTTCTCGGGAGTAGTCTCATCGGAAAATTGCGATGGCGGTGAGTTATGCGGATTCATTTCGACCTAAACCGCTTTATCGTACAGGACTTGGCTCCACCCCGTCGGTGGCGCCGATTGCCCTTGCTTCGAGCTGGCCGTTGCGAAGGCTACTAACTGCCACTTGCGTCGGGTCAAAACGGTAAAGTTCACGTTTCGCTAGCTGCGAATTCATTGCTTCGCCAATAGACCAACGTGCCTTCGGCCGTTGAAAATCGTGCCACCCGGTGGATGGTTCGACTTTCCACCTCAGATGGGGGTTGCGAGGACTACCGGTGGCAGGTTGGCGAAACCGCCCGTTCGCGGGTGTCGTGGGTGCAGTGGGCTCCTAGCGGTTTGACCCAGAATCCCGCCCTTGTCTTCCCCGGGGCGTGCCGGACACGGCAACATTACACTCTACTGGGCCACAACGATCACAAGATCCTGCGCATTCTCCACCCCGTCCACCGTCAGTGTAATCGGCTGATCGCCCGCCGGTACGTTCGGAATCGTGATGTTAAACTGATACAGCCCAATCGTTCCCGCCGCCGCGCCGGCAAAGGTTGTGGTCGCCGCCACGCCGCCAATCCGTACCGTGAACGGATTCACCAGCGCCGCACTCTGCCTGTTCACCACGCCAGCAAACGTGCCCGGCGCCGTCGGCCCGCAGCCCAGCGCATATACAATCACCGTCTCGCCCGCCCGCGCCGCCCGGAACCCGAGCCCCGTCACCATTCCCGGATTGCCGATATAACTGCGAAAGTCGGGCGTCTGCGCAATCACATGCTGCCGCGTCCCCACCAGGAACGGAGCCGCCGTATGCAGCGTCGGCGACAATCGCGCCCGCGTCATCGTCCCCACATTGCTCGTCCCCCGCGCATTCCGCACCAGAATCGTCACCGGACCCGTTGCTTCATCCTCCGGCACATTCACGTTCACCTGTCCCGGACTCACAAAGTACACAAACGCCGCCTTCCCGTTGATCGTGACACTCACCCCATCGAGCGCCGTTGGCGCATTGCCGCCGCTAAAGTCCGCACCCGCCCACGTCCGCGTCGTATCGCTCAGATTCGACCCATAGATCTCCAGATAGCTGTTCGCGCTGAACCCCGCCTTCCCCCCAAACGCTGGCACACCCGGATTCACCGCGCTGATCGCCGGCGCCGGCACCGGCGCAATCTTCCGGACGCGATTGGGTTCACCAAAGTACAGCGTGTTGTCCGGCCCCATCGCCAAGCCGCGCGGATCGTTGATCAGCGCCTGCAGCGCCGGACCGCCATCGCCGCTGCTGCCGCCGCGTCCCGTGCCCGCAAACGTCGTAATGATGCCGCCCGGCGTAATCTTCCGAATCCGCGCCCCCCAATATTCGCCTACATACAGGTTCCCGTCCGCGTCAAGCGCCATCGCATCCACTGACGAAAACGTCGCCCGCGTCGCCTGCCCCCCATCGCCCGAAAAGCCGTAAGCGCCCGTTCCCGCCACCGTCTGTACCGCCCCATTCGCAATGCGCCGGATCCGCGGATGCGTCCGCTGCCCGCTCACATACAGCGCCCCATCCGGTCCCAGCGCCAGCCATCCCACCGTCAGATCGGCCAACAATGGCGGCCCCCCATCGCCCCCATAGTCCCCGCGCCCCGTCCCGGCAATCGTCGTAATGATCCCCGCCGGGGTTACGCGCCGGATCCGCCGGTTCCCCGCGTCCGCAATCAGCAGATTTCCCGCCGCATCCATCACCAGCCCCCATGGCTCAGATAACTCCGCCGCCGTCGCTAGCCCCCCATCGCCGGAAAACGATCCGCGCCCCGTCCCCGCCACCGCCGAGATCGTCCCGTTCGGCGCGATCTTCCGAACGCGGTGCCCCTCCGTGAAGTACAGCGTCCCATCCGGACCCAACACAATCGCCCGCGGCCGTGCTAGCGTCGCCTGCGTCGCCGGCCCCCCGTCGCCCGCCGACCCCAACGCCCCCGTCCCGGCAATCACAATCTCCTGACCCAACCGGTCCACCCGCCGGATGTAATTCGATTCACAGATATACTGCGTCCCCTCCCCATCCACCGTCAGTCCTTGCACGTCGCCCCAGGTCGTGTTTCCTGCGGCCGTCGAGATCGTCTGTCCAACCAGGCTCACCGCGCTCAGGCTGAACACCAGCAATGCATTCCATTTCATTTGTCTATAATGCGACAGCGCCTCGATTTCTTGCGAACTTCTGCGCCTTGACCAACCAAGGGAAAATCAATGCGCCGCTACTCGACGTAGATGGGAAAGTCGTCCCACCCCGTGGATGGTCCGAATTTCCATAATCCTTGCGATTCCAATGTCGAAAATGCGTGGGGGGTGACCTGTACCGGAGAAACTGAACCAAACTAAACTTGTACTCGGCTCCCCCTTCGCTCCATAGTCCGCCCGAATCGGTGGGGAAATGCTGTCGGAGGGGCTTCCCTGCCCTTCCGCGTGCCTGTGAGCGAAGATCATCGTTCCTGTCCTACAATTCATGCATGTGGTTTCGACGGGCGATCAAAACACTTGTTGTGCTCTTTCTTCTCGCGCCGGTTCCGGCACTCGTTGCCCCGTACGTTACCGACGAACCAGTGAAGTGGGCTTACAGCGTTTATCATCCCGGCTTTTACCGATATCCAGTTCGCACGGGTGCTCAGCTTAGCGAGGCCAAAATCGGAATGATGGACCAACCCCGGTGGGCTCAGTCCATCGCGATCCTAGGGTTGATGATCGAGCATTGGTGAGTTGACGTAACCCATCTTCAGGGGACACCCTGGAGTGCGCCCATAAAGTGAGACAAAGAAATCAGGGACAGTTTTCAGCGAATGGAGAAACTCCTAAATTAGGCCTGGCACCCTAAATTCATTTTGGAGACTTTGATATTGAGCATTGCTCATGATCTCGAGACGGTCCTTATGCCAGCTCAGCCAAACCGTTTCAGAGAGGTTGATCAGCGCCTTCTCGCGAAGGTCTTTCTCCAAGAGAATTCGCCCCTCACCGTCCATTGCCGTGGAGCCGGCTAAACCTACCCCGCCCGAGCGCTTCCAAGTGTCCTCAGGGTAAACACGCAGTGGCTCTGCCTCCCGGTAGACAACAGTTAGCGGAGCGCGTGCGGAAAGGAAGCGCTGGAAGACGGCCGGTAGCTTTAGCCGGCCTTTCGCATCGACGGTAGACGGCCAGAAGCCTCGCGGGTAGTCATCCATGAGGAACAGTTTGCCGCATTTTCGACGGGCGTTGAGGGGCGTTGAGGAGGCGTTGAGGGACAGTCTGCTAAGACACCTTAAATCGTAGTTGGGCATCAGAAAATCCATTTATGAGGGCGCCACCTTTCCCACAGGGCCGGGAGGACGTGACCTGACCGAAAAATCCGTCCACCTAAACTAGAAATTCCAGCTTAATCTTCAAGCCTGCCCTTCGCCCTATATCTCAGCTGGGGTGCGCGGAACGATCGGCGGGTCAAGGCCGAGCGCCAGCGAGCCCGTAGGGTCGCCTTGACCCGCCGGGCGTTCTGCGCGAT
>JALHPA010000374.1 GCA_022842745.1 Pirellulales bacterium | reverse complement strand
ATCAAGCCGACCCACGAAATTTCCCGCGGCTCGGCACGGGCAGTGCTTTTCTTTTTGACCGAGATGGTGAATCCCGGCAGCCATAAACCTTGCCAAGTCGGAAAACTTTGTCAATGCAACATGATTGACATCAAGCTCTTGCGGAGGTATACTATACGCGCGAACACTTATAGACGACCTGATCGCAGCGATCCGCGTTTCTTCAGGGCGACATCTTTGTCGGGCCTAGGGACTGCCCGACAGAACCTTCGCGTCTACGACCAACTCATAACGGATTGAAACCACAGGATGTGACCGATGAAATACTACTGGCTCCCTTGTTCCATCGAGAACACCGGCTTCAGCAGCGAGCGTCGCTACGAATGCGAGCTTCCCGAGGGCGCCGGCCGGATTGTCGGAACCGCCTACGTCGAGTACCTCCGCGATGCCCAAGAGAATGAATTGACCGACGAGATGCCTTCCTACGGCCAGAGCATCTCCGGATTCGTCCAATGCCGTGTCCGCGACAAAGGCGACCGGGTGATTCTCGAGTTTCCAGGGTCGGACGTCTTTCACGTGCCAAAGGACGCGCTGGTCGGCAGTAAGGAGGGATAATGTACCTATCGGACCGCGACTTGAGGTGGGCCATTGAATGCGAAAAGCTCGTATTCAGGCCGGTTCCAGAAAAAATCGACGCGACTTCCATTGATCTGCACTTGGATGCCATCGAGGAAGCGAAAATCTGGGATATCGATCGGTTTGCAAAGCGCGAGAAGGCATCCGGCAGAAGTCGCCCCGAGCTGATGATCGGCAGCTACCACATTGGCGATTTCGGCGGCGAATTCCTCGTTCCGCCCCCTCCCTATAGCGATTCGCCAAACCAATTGGTAGGGCAACGCGGCAATGAGGTAATCGTCAAACACGGTGGCTTCTTGCTGTGGCAGACCAAGGAGGTAGTCGGCACGAAGCCCGACAAAAACGCGGATCTCATTTGCTTCGTGGACGGAAAAAGCACGAAGGCCCGAACCGGCATCGTCGTGCATCTGACAGCCCCTACCATACACGCCACATGGAACGGCAAGATCACGCTTGAAATCGCCAACTTTGGGCCATTCGACATCGTGCTTCGGCCGGACGACGTGATCGCCCAACTGACCGTTGCGAAGGTAACGAGTCCTCCTAGCGCGGACGTCTCTGGAAGTTCCGCAACCTTCGGGCAGTCGAAAGTGAGCGGCCGTTAGGGGTCTCTCCATGCTGGAGCGACCCTGCCGTCTTGAGGGAGCGGCTTCCTAGCCAAAACCGGAATACGGCCCGATTCCAGCGAATCGCTCACCTGGATTTTTGACCTGCCCTTGCCTATCATGCCCCTTTTAGGCACAACACTATCGACCCGTCCAGGCGCAGGGATTTTCGCCTGGATTTCGGATTTGTCACAGGACCGTTCATGGCGACCATCACTTTCGTCAACGAAAAGAAGGAAATTCAAGTCCCTGCCGGCGCCAACCTCCGCCGCGAGGCCATGACCGCCGGAATCCAGGTCTATTCCGGCGTCAATAAGGTGTTGAACTGCCACGGGCTGGGAAGCTGCGGCTCGTGCCGGGTCCGGATCACCAAGGGAATGGAGAATGCCAGCCCGATGGGACTGATCGAGCGGACCCGTCTGGCCATGTCGATGGCCTACATTGGCAACGAGGACACCATGCGACTCGCCTGCCAGACGCTGGTCAACGGCGACATGACCGTAGAGACCACTCCCCCGCTCAACCTGTACGGCGACAATTTCTTCAGCTAACCGTTGGTCCCACCGATGTCGCCGTCGGCAGGGGTCGGCCGCGGCGCCTCCCATCCTCTCGTCGAACCGCCCGACCGCCGCGTGAAGCAAATCCTCGCCATCGTCAAACCGTACCTGGCCGAGAAAGTGCTCGACGCCCTCCGCCGCGCTCCCTTGGAAGCCTGCACGGTCAGCGAAGTCAAAGGCTACGGCCGGCAGAAGAGCTATCTCGACCAATACGCCGAAAGCGAGTATTCGCTGGCGTTTCTCCCCAAAGTGCAAATCGACCTGTGGGTCGACGATTCGCGGGTCGAAGAGATCGTGCGAAAAATCGTCGAAGTCGCCCGCACCGGGCGGATGGGTGACGGCAAGATCTTTGTCCTGCCAACGGCCAAGCCCGCTGCTTCGATCGATTTCTAGTCGCTGAATCTTGGTCCGCTGATCCTACGTCGACCGACTTTTTGGGTCCGCACGGCGGTTCAAGTCCGAGGGGCGAACCGGCGCCGGTATTCCTGGTTCGCGAACCGGTCGGTCATGCCGGCCAGATAGTCCCCCACCGTCCGCGCCAAGCCGTGCTCCGCCGTCCGCTTTGCAAACGACCGCGGCAGCAACTCCGGCCGGGCCAGGTATCCCACGAACATCGCCCGCAGCCGGTCTTGCGCCTGCCGCCGCATCGCCAAGAGCCGCGGATGGCGGTACACCCGCGCGTGCAGAAATCGCTCCAGTTCCAGCTTCATCGCCAACAGCTCCGCGCCGGGCGCGACCAGCGTCACGCCGCAGCCCGTCGCCGCCGTCACGCTGTCGATCCCGCGTTCGGCCAGCCGCTGCGAAGTCGCCGCCAGAAGATCGCTCACCTGCCAGTCGATCAGCTCATGCACCGCCGAACGGCGCAGCTCCAAAGGCTCAAGCTGGGCGTACCGCGCGCGCACCCGCCGAGCCGCCTCGCTCCACATCGGGTTCGTTTCCAATTCCTCAAGCTGCAACAGCCCCACCTGCAAGGCATCGTCCGGATCGTGCGAGTCGTAGGCGATGCTATCGGCGGCGTCGACCACCTGGGCCTCGAGCAACGGCTTCGGTCCCGCGGCGGTCTTGTCTCCGCGATACCGCTGCCCATCCAGCACCTCCTCGGACAGGTTCAAACCCGCAAAGCCAGGGTAGCGGCTCTCCAACTCCTCCACGATTCGCAACGCCTGCCGATTGTGATTGAACCCGCCGTGCTCCCGCAGGCTCTCATCCAACACGTCTTCCCCAGCGTGCCCGAACGGCGGATGCCCCAAATCGTGCTGCAAGCTCAAAGCCTCGATCAGGTCCTCGTTCAGGCGCAATGCTCGGCCCACGGTGCGGGCAATCGAGTTGGCCTCCAGCGTGTGCGTCAGCCGGCTGCGGTGATAATCCCCCAACTGGTGCCCGGTAAAAACCTGCGTCTTCTGGCTCAACCGGCGAAAAGCGGCGCAGTGCAGAATCCGATCCCGGTCGCGCTGGAAGGGACCCCGGTACGGGTGCGGAGGCTCCGGAATGCGTCGGCCGCGGCTCGCGCCGCTATGCATCGCAAAGGGAGCAAGGCAGGCCGCCTCGCGGGCAAAACAATCGGCCAACTCGATCCTGCCGATCGAATCTTTCACACCCGAGATCCCGATGGAACCGCCGCCGGGCGCCCCGCGCCCGCCCCGCGCTGACGGCTGGCCGGCATCGGCGACGGCCGAGCCGAATCGCCCTCCGTTCCGTGCAATGCCTCGAACAGAAGCTCGTACAGGGCTTCCAGCGATTGCGGAATGACGTGGGTACCGGCCAGGACTGGCATGAAATTGGTGTCTCCATGCCAGCGGGGAACGATGTGCCAGTGCAAATGTCCCGGTACTCCGGCGCCGGCCACTCGCCCCAGATTCAGGCCGATATTGAACCCGTCGCAGTTCATGACCTTTTCCAACACGCCGGTCAGCCGCGCGAGCAATTCCACCGACTCGATTTGCTCCCCTCGCGACAGATCGGCCAGCGTCGCCTTGTGCCGCCGGGGAGCGACGAGCAGGTGTCCGTTGTTGTAGGGATAGCGGTTGAGCACCACTAGGCAATGCTCGGCGTGCAGCACAGTCAGCGTGTGTTTGGGATCGGGATCCGCCTGGCAACGGCACAAAAAGCAATCCCGATCGGCGTCAGGCAGCCAATCGAGCACCGGTTCCGGCGCGGAATTCTGGGCCGGACCCGCCTGCACGTACCCCAATCTCCACGGCGCCCAAAGATTCTCGTTCACGTGATCCTCCCAGTCCCCAGTCTGTACCGGATTTGTCGATTCAGGTCTGGCAAAGTGTAGGAAGAGTGAAAAAACGGGGCAAGACGAGCACGTACGGCAAAAACACAATGACCGCTGCCGAGGAAGATTGCCAGGCCGAGTCATCGGCAACAAGAATGTAACGTTGGACGGCACCATTCGGCCGCCGAGCATTCCGACTCCGTTCGGACCGTCTAGTTTTCGGTTATACTGGGCGCACCGCCGGAAAGCACGAAACCGCATGGTCCGCTGCCGCGCCAAGGCACGCCCCTTGCTTCGTACAACCTCTCCGGCGGCCGATCGGCGGTTTGCCGGATCAGACTGGGTCAAATGTAACTGGAATAGCCGCATGAACGAACGCACATTAACGACGATCAAAGGTCGCTTGCAGGGGT
>JALHPA010000373.1 GCA_022842745.1 Pirellulales bacterium | reverse complement strand
GGGACCGCCAGCGATGTGCGCGACCTGGTAGCCATGCGATTGGGTTACGAGGTGGTCGCCCCGCCCATACTGGCCGAAGGCTGGCGCGCCGAGGTAGTCGGCAGCCTGATCGACGACCTGCTGGCCGGAAAAACCAGCATCCGCATCGCCGATCCGCGTTCCGACGAGCCGCTCGCGTTCGATCCGGTCAATCACTCCGGCTGACACGCCTAAGCTGAGCCAACATGGGGCGCCTTTTTCGACCGCATCACCCCATGTGCCGCTCGCGTCTCCGTGGGATCAAGTGCCGCCACGTTGCTCGATGAGAATTTGTTCCGCTACCGGCCCTTGGTCTCCCAATGGAATGTCTTTCTTCCGTTGGATCACGTCTCTAGCTGGCGCCATCGCCGCTCGCAGCGCCTCCCCGGGCGGGCTTTTCTTGGCAGCCGGGGGATTCTCCCCGTCCACGCAAAAGGATGCCACCATCGAAACAAAACTGATCACCAACCCGCACAAACTAGGACGGCACATAACCACAACTCCCGAAGTGACCAAGGACTCACCAAGCTACCCCCGCGAACCAGACTGCACGCAAAGCAATTGACATGCCAGTCCCGTGGTCCCGCTTCTCGGCGATGTTCCTGGGGCCAAAGGCGACAATTCCGCCTGGCCAGGCTTGCCGCTCAACGGCAGCTAGGAAGATCGGTGAGCGCGCAAGCGACGCTCCCCTTGAACGGCCAACGACCAGAAGGCTCAACAGGTTCGTTCCCCTGCCGGCTTGGGCCGCGACCAGTGCATGCACCGGCAGCTGAGATGCTTCGCTTGAGCCTACCCTCGAAGACGATCTACCCGTCGGCCCCGGTATCGAGCACGGCCAAGAAGGCTTTCTGCGGAATATCGACCGAACCGATCGACTTCATCCGCTTCTTCCCCTCCTTTTGCTTGGCCCACAGCTTGCGCTTGCGCGTGATGTCCCCGCCGTAGCACTTGGCGGTCACGTTCTTGCGCATCGCCGAAATCGTTTCCCGCGCGATAATCCGGCTCCCAATCGCCGCTTGAAGGGCGATCTCAAACATATGCCGGTCGATTTCCCCCCGTAGCTTCTTCACGATCGCACGGCCGCGGCGGTCGGCGTCCCGTCGATCGCAAATGATCGACAGCGCGTCCACCTTCTTCCCCCCCACCAGAATATCCAGCCGCACCAGTTCCGCCGGAAAATACCCCAGCACCTCGTAATCCATCGTCCCGTATCCGCGAGTCACGCTTTTCAGCTTGTCGTGCATGTCGTAGATGACCTCCGCCAACGGCAAATCGAAGGTCACCATCGCCCGCGTCGGCGATAGGTACTCCGTCTTGACGTACACCCCGCGCCGATCCGTCGACAGTTGCATCACCGGCCCGATCGACTCCGTCGGCAGCAGAAAATTCACCCGCACGATCGGCTGGCGAAATTCTTTGATCTGTCCCGCGTCGGGTACGTCCTGCGGATTGTGGATTTGCAGCGTTTCCCCCGTGATCAACTCGATCTCGTAGGTCACGTTCGGGGCCGTCTGCACCAGGTCCAAATCGGCCTCCTGCTCCAGCCGCTGTTGGATGATCTCCATGTGCAACAGCCCCAAAAAGCCGCACCGGAAACCAAATCCCAAGGCGTCGCTGGTCTCCGGGGCAAATTCAAAACTCGGATCGTTGATGCTCAGCTTGGTCAACGCGTCCCGCAACTCCTCAAAATTCTGGCCATCCGAGGGATACAACCCGCAATACACCATCCGCTGCGGCGGCCGATAGCCAGGCAGGGCCGCCGCGGCCCCCTCTCCCGGCACGGTCACCGTGTCCCCAATGTGGACTTCCCCCACGATCTTGATGTTGCAGATCAAGTAGCCAACCTGCCCCGCCTGCAAACGGTCGCAAGCCTTGCGCTGCGGCACGAACTGCCCGACTTCCAGCACTTCGTAATTCGCTCCCGCCTTCAAAAACCGAATCCGCTGCCCTTTTTCCACCGTCCCTTGCATCACCCGAACGTACGTGATCGCTCCCCGGTAATCGTCGTAGTGGCTGTCAAATACCATCGCCTGCAAGGGCCCGCTCGGGTCCCCTTGCGGCGGCGAAATCCGCTCCACGATTGCGGCCAGCAGCGCCTCGACCCCTGCCCCCGTCTTGCCGCTGCACGGCAGCACTTCGTCCGGCTCGATCCCCAAACTCTGCTGCATCTCCTCCTTGACTTCATCCGGCCGCGCGTGCTTCAGATCCACCTTGTTGAGCACCGGAACAATCGCCAGGTTGTGCTCCATCGCGGCGTAGGCGTTCGCCACCGTCTGCGCTTCCACCCCCTGAAACGCATCCACCAGCAGCACCGCCCCCTCGCAGCAAGCCAGGCTCCGCGAAACTTCGTAATGAAAGTCCACGTGCCCCGGCGTGTCGACCAGGTTCAATTCGTACTCTTCCCCCTTATATCGATAGTGCATGCAAACGGCGCGGGCTTTAATCGTGATTCCCCTCTGCCGTTCGAGATCCATGTCGTCGAGCAACTGCTCGCGCAGCTCCCGCTTCTCCACGGTCCCGGTCTTTTCGATCAGCCGATCGGCCAGCGTGCTCTTGCCGTGGTCGATGTGTGCAATGATCGAAAAATTGCGGATGTGCTGGGTGTCGATGGGCATGTTGAACGTCAAACTCACTTCCGTCGATATTCCACTCGTGCAATCCCCGCCGCGCCGATATAGCCGGCGTCCCCTCCCAGCGAAGCGAATCCAATCTTCGTCTTGGCGGCCGGCACCGGCAACGCCCGCCGCGACACTTCTTCCTTCACTCGGGCCAGAAACCGCCGGCCCAATTCGCTTCCTTCCCCTCCAAACGTCATCGCGCCCCCCAGCAGCACCCCGCTCGGATCGATCGTATGCATGATCGACGCCGCGCCGATGCCGACGAACGCCGCCGTTTCCATCACGATCTCCGTCGCTAGCGTATCCCCCGCTTCCGCCTCTTCCGCCACCATCAAGGGAGACAACTCTTGCCCCCGGGCGATCCGGCCGGCCAGCGAGCTTTTACGCCCGTTGGCCAGAGCCTCGTCGGTTCGCTTCACGACCGCCGTCGCGCTCGCATAGCCCTCCAAGTGCCCCCGCAAGCCGCACGGGCAAGGCCGCGCATCCTCTCGATAATCGATGATGATGTGCCCGCACTCGGCCCCGTGATAATTCTCTCCCACAATCGTCAAATCGCCAATGATGATCCCACATCCCACCCCCGTGCCCAGGGTCAACAACACCAGACTGTGAAAATCGCGCCCCGAACCAACCCAAAATTCCCCATACGCCGCGGCATTGGCGTCGTTGGCGTAACTCACCGGCAACTGCGTATGGTGCGCCAGCCGATCGCGAATCCCAAACTCGTGCCATCCCGGCAAATTGTGCGGATGGATCAGCTTGCCGCTGACCACATCCATCGTGCCAGGCGTGCCCAAACCAACCCGAGCGACATACGGCAACGTCAGCCCCGCTGCGGCGATCGTCCGTCGCACCTCGTTCCCGATTCGTTCGCATGCCGCTTCCGGTCCCAGTTCCGGCTCGGTCGGAATGCGCGAAAAACCCAGCGTCCGTCCCAGTTCGTCCACCAAGCCGATCTTGATGCTGGTCCCACCGACATCCACACCCACAAAAAACGGCGCTTGGGCCTCGGCCAAGGGAAGAAATCGGGGCTGGGTCATACAGGGCGTGGAACGGCTCGTCCAGAACCGCAAGTCAGGCGTCAATTTACCCAACTATAAGCCCTAACCAGAGTTGAGGCAATTGCACCGCGTTAAGACAAAGCATGAAGCGACGGCCGCCGCCCCTTTCGGGACACGCGCGCCCATTCAAACAATGGCTCTTGGATCGTACTCTGGCGACCTCAAGCCCGCCCAAACCGTTACTTCGCCAACTTCTCCTCCGCCGCACTTGGCCGCAAATACAAAGGCGCCAGCCGCCACACGTCGTCCCGACGGCCACTCTCCCACTCCGATAGCGCCAACCGGCCAACCTGCGCTGCGGTCGGGTTCCTTTGTGCCGCCGGTGCAACCTCCAAATCGCTTCGCAATCTGGGCAACAATCGGTCGAGAATGCCACCCGCAACCGCCATCCCAGGCGATAGCCGGTTCAGCCACCCCTCCAAATCCTCGATCCGCGATTCAAACTTAGCGCTCCAAACTCCAGGCGAGTCCTGGACAAAATCCCGTACAAAGACCTGTCCTCGATAGGCGTCCATCGCCACCGACAAATCGAGCGACTTCGCTACCACTCCCTCCGCGACCGCGCCCAGCGAATCGACCCCCAAGACCTGCGCCCCCGTCGCGTACGCTAGCAGCTTGGCCGTCACGATTCCAACTCGCAGACTCGTGAACGAACCGGGTCCCTTGGGAACCGCCACCAGCTCCACATCGCCTGGCCGCCAACCGACCAACGACA
>JALHPA010000372.1 GCA_022842745.1 Pirellulales bacterium | reverse complement strand
CGACAGTGTTATCGGCGGGGGAGTCGGCGGGCTGGGATGAATTGGCTTGGGGCGGGGAGGATTCCGTTCCATTGGCCGCCAGATCGTGAGCGTCGGCGCGGCGCGACCAGCGGCGAGAAATCGCTTCCCAACCGCCAAGCGACGCCACCGTCAAGGCAGCGCCTCCCACGAACAGCAAGATCGCTACCGCGACGAGCCAATTGCGCGTTCGGCGCTGACGTTTCAGCCGCTGGGCCGCCGACTGGGCACGGCCCGAGACGAGGTTTTTTTCAGGGAGAGGCGCGCGGTCGAACGCCGACTCCAGTCCGCCGCCGGGCGAAAAATGCTCGATCGCAGGGGTATGCGGCAGGGGTTCGACCGCAATTGGAGGACGGGACCAGGCCGGAGAAAGGGGGAGCGGTATGGAATCGAACGATCCTCCAGGGTTCGCCGCGAAGGGGTCTGCACTTTGGGCCACCGAAACCGGCGGCAGGAAGTCGTAGGGCAGGCGCTGGGCGGTATTGGTTGGCCCTGGGGGGGGGCTGGAATTGGGGCCAGCGGCGGGAATGGCTTTGGGGGGGAGCCAATCGTCGACTGCAGCGCTGGGTGGTTTCTTTTCTGGCCGCTGGGTGGCGGCGAGCGAAGCCGTTGATCTGGCCGCCGAAGGATCTAATGGTCGGGTGGCCGGCTGGGGGGCCTTCAGCGTAGCGTGCTCGGCGGCGGCGCGCTTGGCCACGGGGATATCGCGGCTTTGCTGTTGGAGTTTGGCGTCGTAGGCTTGTTTCGTTTGGGGATCGGAGAGGGTCTGCCGAGCGATGGCGAGCTCGCCGACAAGTTTTTGCCACTCTTCCACGTGGTCGGCGGGCTGCTGCGAGAGGACGCGATTTAGCCGGCTGTCGGCCGCGGCTTGGATTCGGGCAGGGTCGGTCTCGAATCGAGCCAGGCCGAGGAGCGCGTAATGGTTCGGTTGGCCGTCGTCGACGGGTAGCTGTAACCATTCTCGATAGGGATTGAAGGGCCCGGACATGCGCAAAGCGCCTCAACGAACATACCCGACCGAAAAACACCGCAACTCATCGATCGAACAGCGGCCCGACGAAAGGCGAGCCATTTTCAGCGATTGGACGCCGCAACCCGCGGAAAAGTTCAACTAATGTCTGCCCGCCGCTCGCCCTCTCGCCGGGGACGGGCGACAATGGAGGCTCGCCGGAAACCCTCCTGGCCGTTCGACTTGCGATGGTTGGGCAGAAGGACGTACATTTTCCAGATGCGGGAACTTCTGGGCCGCCCAATCCCTCAAACTATCATGGCCCGGCCGAGCAGTCCAGTTTTTCATCGGCGGGGGCTGCCCGCGGGGCACAGGAACGAGACCTTGCAATGAGTACAAGCTACATGAGCCATGCCTTTTTCAAATCGATATGGGCCATCAGCAGCCTGGTTGTGGGAGGAGGGGTAGCGATGGCGTTTTTCGCTTTGGCCGAGCCGCCCCGGCTCGACCGCGGGGCTTTGGAGAAGCAATTGCAGAACGGCAATTTCAAGGACGCGTATGAGGGATTCCGCCAGTTGGCGCTTGACCCCGCCGACGACCCGCTGCAGGTTTCGCGCGATTTCAACCACGCGGTGCAGGCGCTGCAGAATCTTGCCCGGGCGGATGAGATCGACGATTTTCGGGAGGGGGTGGTCAAGGTCCATGCCAAGAACTGGCGGCTGCTCACGACCGCGGCTCACAGCTATATGAACGTCGAGCACTTTGGCTTTTTGATTTCCGGGAAGTTTGTCCGGGGGCAGCACCGCGGGGGGGGCCAGGCGGTGAGCTCCCTGGAGCGGGATCGGGTGCGGGCATTGCAGCTTATGGTGCAGGCGATGCCGCTGGTCCAGCGGGAGCCCAATCACGGCGAACAGGGGTCGTTTTACCTTCAGCTTGCCCAGCTCTTGCTGGCCAACCGGGGATTTCAGGAATCGTGGCGGCTGCAATATTTGACCGATGTCGAGACGCTGCCGGATCTGGATGAGGGGTGGTACACGCAGGGAGACGTGCGGGGAGCGCCGGTCGACGAGCAGGGGCAGCCGGTCTATCACGCCGCGGCGAAGACCTGGGAAGCGGCCCAGTCGGATGGGGAGCGGTGGCGGTGGTGCCTGAACCAGGCGGCGGAGATGGACCCGCAGCTTTTGGACGAGACGCGGTGGATCTTCGCGACCTTTCTGCAAAGCCAGTTTGGCGTGCAGACGATGGCCTATTACGGCTGGTACTTTGGGCGGCAGGCGGATGACGACGCGAAGGAGAACGAAAGCGGCACGTTCGCGCTCGATTCGCTGGGCGAAGACGAGACGATCGCGCGGCTGGCGACTGGCATCAAGCGCTTCAAGCTGCCGGAGGAGTTCAATTTTCTCCGCATTTATCAGCAGCTTGCGGAAAATGCGAAGGGCACGAAGGCCCGAGACGCGCTGGACCAGCTTGGGCAGGATTTTGAGAACCGGCGGCAGTATCCGCGGGCCGCGGAGTTTTGGCGAAAGAGCATTAAGCAGTTCCCCGCCCAGGCGGAGAATCCGAAGCAGCGGCTGGCGCAGATCGAGGGGAATTGGGGCCGATTCGAACCGATCATGAGCCAGCCGGCGGGGAAGGGGGCGACGGTTGAATTCCGGTTTCGCAACGCGAGCAAGGTTTCATTCGAGGCGCAGGCGATTCAGGTGGAAAAGCTGCTCACGGACGTCAAGGCGTATCTGAAGAGCAATCCCCGCCAGTTGGACTGGCAAAAGCTGAATATTCAGGATTTGGGGTATCGGCTGGTGCAGGAGAATCAGTCGCAGTACGTGGGCGCACGGGTCGCCAACTGGTCGCTGGACCTTAAACCGCGGGAGCGGCACTTCGACCAGCGGATCACCGTGAGCACGCCATTGCAGAAGGCGGGGGCTTATTTGCTGACGGCCAAGGTGGCGAATGGGAACACGAGCAAGATCATCGTCTGGCTAGAGGATACCGCGATCGTCAAAAAGACGCTGCGCGGCGAGATGTTCTATTTTGTGGCTGATGCCGTCACGGGGGCGCCGGTCGCGAAGGCCAATCTGGAGTTCTTCGGCTACAAGCAGAAGCAGATCGGCAATAGCAACAATTACGAAGTGCAGACGAAGAGTTTCGTGGAAACGACGGACGCGGAGGGGCAGGTCATTCGACCGGCGAACGACGCCGACAGCCAATTCCAATGGGTGATTACCGCGCGCGCGCCGGAGGGGCGGTTCGCGTATTTGGGGTACACGGGCGTATGGAACGGGTCGTACTACGACGCCGAATACGAGCAGACCAAGGTGTTTGCGATTACGGATCGGCCGGTTTACCGTCCTGGGCAGCCGGTGAAGTACAAGTTCTGGGTGCGGCACGCGAAGTACGACCAGGAGGATTCGTCGCGGTTTGCCAACCAGACGTTTACGGTGGAGATCCACAATCCCAAGGGGGAGAAGATTTTGACGCGGCCCTTTACGGCCGACGCTTACGGCGGATTCGACGGGCAGTTCGATCTTCCCTCGGACGCGGCGCTGGGGATGTATCAGATATTCGTCGTGAACCACGGGGGGGGCAGCTTCCGGGTCGAGGAATACAAGAAGCCGGAGTACGAAGTGACGGTGGATTCGCCGACGGCGCCGGTGATGCTGGGGGAGAAGATCAAGGCCACGATCAAGGCCAAGTACTACTTTGGAGCGCCGGTTCTCAACGCCAAGGTGAAGTACAAAGTGACGCGGACCTCCCACAACGAGCGGTGGTATCCGCCGGCGCCTTGGGATTGGTTTTACGGCAAGGGGTACTGGTGGTTTGCGTATGACTATGCGTGGTATCCCGGCTGGCAGGTATGGGGATGCCCGCGCCCGCTGCCGCCGTGGCGTTGGTGGGGGGGGAACCAGCCGCCGGAGGTAGTGGCGGAGCGGACCGTGCCGATCGGGGCGGATGGGACGGTCGAGGTGGAGATCGACACGGCCGTGGCGAAGGCGATTCATCCGGACGAGGACCATCAATACAGCGTGACCGCCGAGGTGGTGGACGAGTCGCGGCGGACGATCGTGGGGACAGGGAACGTGCTGGTAGCACGGCAGCCGTTTAAGGTGTTTGTGTGGGTCGATCGGGGCTATTACCGCACGGGGGACACCGTGCGGGCTGGGTTCGCGGCGCACACACTGGACAATAAGCCGGTCAAGGGGACAGGGAAGGTGGATTTGCTGCGAATCACCTACCAGGATGGCAAACCGGTGGAGACATCGGTTCGGCAGTGGGACCTGAACACCGATGCGCAGGGGCAGGCGGCGCTACAGATCGTAGCGTCCGAGGCGGGGCAGTACCGACTGTCGTACAAGCTCACCGACGACCAAAAGCACCAGATCGAGGGGGGATATCTGTTTACCGTGATGGGGGAAAGGGAGGATGGCCGCGAGTTCCGGTTCAATCACTTGG
>JALHPA010000371.1:1222-4431 GCA_022842745.1 Pirellulales bacterium | reverse complement strand
AGTCACTATCAACCCCCATTGCCATGACTCGCGTCCGAGTCATCGATTTCAATGCTGAATCGCCAATCGCCGCCCCCTTTTTCAAAACTCAAAATCCCTCTTCTTCCGTCAGCGTCACACCCTCCGCAACTACCCTCGCGCCCTTTCGAATCCCAATCTACCTCACCCCTCCCCAGCTACAACCAATTTCCTGCCCGACCCCCCAACGCCGCCGCGCCGCCGCGGTCTCGCGGCAAAAAACCCCCTCTCCCCGCTCCTATCCCCACAAACTCCCCTTCCTCCTACCCACCGATCAACCTCCGCCTCCTCCCCCAAACTCCCCTTCCCCCGCGCGCCCACCATCTGCCACACTCACTCCCATCCGTCTCCCACTTCTGCCCAAAACCACATCCCCCATGACCCCCACCGGCTTCTCCCCCAAAGCCTCAAAGCGCGAACTCTGGGCCTGGGCCAGCTACGACTGGGCCAATAGCGCCTACTCCACCCTCTCCATCACTGTGGTCATGCTCTACCTCCGCAACGTCGCGTTCGCCAATAGCGATTACAGCGGCGCGATCTACCCCGCGACCCTCGCCATCTCCATGATCACAGCCGCCCTCCTCTCCCCCCTCGTCGGTGCACTCGCCGACGCCCGCGCCAACAAGCGCTGGTGGCTCGCAGGCACGGCCCTCTCCGGCGCCGCTTGCGCCCTCGCCACCGGTCTCATTCCCCTCGACGCCCCCTGGCTCATCGCCGTCGCCTTCGCCTTCACTTCCTTCTTCTTCGAGCTCTCCTACGGCTTCTACAACGCCTTCCTCCCGGAACTCGCCGACGAACAATCCATGGACCGCGTCTCCGCCTTCGGCTTCGCCTGCGGCTACGTCGGCGGCGGACTCGCCCTCGTTCTCCAGATCCTCATCTTCAAATTCGGTGAAAACCTCGGTCTCCACACCCTTGAATCCCAATGCCGCGCCGGCCTCCTCCTCATGGGCCTCTGGTGGGGCCTATTCTCCCTCCCCTCGATCATCATCCTCCGCGACAAATCCATCCCCCGCAGCCGCCACATGGCCGTCCCCGCTGCCGCCCGCCAGGCAGCCCGCGAAGTCGCGACCACCATCCGCAACATTCGCCAATATCGCATCCTTGCCCTCTTTCTGGTCGGCTACCTCTTCTACAACGACTGCGTCCAAACGGTCATCAGCCAGGCGTCGCAACTCGGCCAAGAACTCAACTTCGAGCCCCAAGAACTCGTCCTTGTCATCCTCTTAATCCAGTTCGTCGCCCTCCCCGGCGCCCTCCTCATGGGCCGGCTCTCCGAACGCCTCGGCCAAACCCGCGTCCTCCACATCTGCCTCGCCGTCTGGTCCCTCCTCCTCATCTCCGCCTGGTTCATCCACACCAAACTCCAGTTCTGGATCCTCGGCGGCGTCGTCGCCCTCGTCATGGGCGGAATCCAATCGGTCAGCCGCGCCATCATGGGTACCATGACCCCCCCCGAACGCACCGCCGAGTTCTTCGGCTTCTTCAATCTCTCCAGCAAAGCCACCAGCTTCATCGGCACAGGCACCTTTGCGGTCATCATGTACTACTCCCACAACAACGTCCGTCTCTCCCTTGTCAGCCTCCTGGCGCAACTGATCATCGGCTGGCTCATCGTCAGCCGCGTCCACGTCGCCCAAGGCCGCCAACAAGCCCTCGCCTCCAGCCGCGCCGCCCTCAACAATCCCACCGCCGACACTGCCGCCCCCTAACCGCGCCTCCCCTAACCGCGCCTCCCCTAACCGCGCCTCCCCTAACCGCGCCTCCCCTAGCCTCGCCTCCCCGCGCCATGGGCCTCCCCGCCCATAGAGCCCCGCCAAAACCCGTCGTCCTTCAGACCACCCATCAGCCGGAAGGCCTTAGCCTCCGGTTCAATACCACCGCTAAGCACCCCTCCGCCAACCCTCAGCTCACCCAATCCAGTTGACACCGGCCAACCTCACGGATAAATTGCGAATGAACGTTCATTCGCAACCTCTCCGGAGCTGATTGGATGGCCCCCTCGGCCGACGACCGTCGACGACAGATTCTCGCCGCCGCCGAGGTCTGTTTCGCCCGCCACGGTTTCCACCAGGCATCAATGCAGGAAATCTGCACCCAGGCCAACCTCAGCCCAGGGTCCGTATACCGCTACTTCCCCAGCAAAGACGCCCTCATCGCGGCCCTCATCGACGATCACCGCAAGCAGACCAGCAGCTTGTTCGCCGCCGCCCACGAACAGGACGACGTCTTAGCCGCCCTCGTCTGGATGGCAGGCGAGATTCTCCGCGACATCGACCGAGAGGCGGTTGGCCCGCTGCACTTTGAATGCACCGCCGAGTCCGTCCGAAATCCGCGGGTCGCCGCTCAGGTGCGCCAGGCGGACGCCGAGGCCGTCGGCGAACTAGCCGAACTTCTCCGCCGGGGACAGGTGGCCGGCCGGATCGACCCCACCCTCGACCCCGGGTCGACCGCCCGCACGCTGATTGCCCTGATCGACGGCCTCGCCTGGCGAAAGTTCATCGACCCGACCGCCGACGTAGCAGGCTTCCTAGACACCATGCGGACCCTACTTGACCGCTTTCTGACACCCACCCGAGGAACATCGTGATGAATCCACTCTTGCTGTTGCTCGCCCTGACAATGAACCCACAGGCCGGCGCCCCAGAACCCCCAGCCCCGGTCGGCATCCGGGTTGCCGATTTCACCCTCCCCGAACCGGTTACTGGCAAAGACTGGTCGCTCGGAGAACAAGCACGCAACTCCAAAGTCGTGGTGCTAGTCTTCATGTCCACGTCCTGCCCCGTGTGCACCAGCTACGTTCCTCGACTCAGCGAACTCTCGCAACGCCACGCCGGCGATAACGTCGTTTGGGCCGCGGTTTGTAGTCACGATGCCGACGACACCGCGACCTTAAAGAAATACGCCCGCGAGGCCAATTATCCGTTTCCACTGCTCAAAGACGACGGCGCCACCCTGGCCGGCAAGCTCCACGTCGATCGTGTCCCCACCGTTCTCGTCCTTGATGGCGGCCGAACCGTCCGCTATGCCGGGCGAATCGACGACCAGTTCTCGCCCGCCGTCCGAAAGGCCAACGCCTCGACAACGGAGCTCGCCGACGCAATCCGAGCGGTTCTCAAAGGCGAAGAAGTAGCAACGGCCAGCGCTCCGGCCGCCGGGTGCAAGCTCACCCGGTCGAAGGACCCGGCCCC
>JALHPA010000371.1:0-1212 GCA_022842745.1 Pirellulales bacterium | reverse complement strand
CCCGGCCCCGGCCGCGGACCCCGTAACGTACCACAAACACGTCGCCGCGATCTTTCAGGCCAAGTGCCAGGAGTGCCACCGCCCCGGCGAAGCCGGGCCGTTCTCACTGATCTCCTACCGGCAGGCGAAGAACTGGTCCGCAATGGTGCGGGAGGTGGTGGCCGACGACATAATGCCCCCCTGGCACGCCACCGCCCCCCACGGCCACTTCATAAACGACCGCCGCTTGACCGCCGACCAGAAAAAAACGCTGCTCGCCTGGGTAGACCAAGGGTGCCCGGAGGGCGACCCAAAAGACGCTCCCCCGCCCCGGACATTCACCGACGGGTGGCGCCTCGGCCGTGAGCCGGACGAGGTGCTGCGGATTGAAAACGCAGTTCAAGTCCCAGCCCACGGGGAGGTCTCCTACAAGTACATACTGGTTGGCACCCCGTTCCCAGAGGACCGCTGGGTGACCGCCGTGGAGTTGCGGCCGGAGCACAGGGCAGTCGTGCATCACATCATCGCCTTCGTCCTGCCCCCCGGAAAAACTCCGCTCGACCTCCTTGGCGCCGGTTTCGGCCAGTACATGCTCGGCGCATACGTACCCGGCGACCAACCAATCGAGGCCTCTGCCGGTCAGGCGAAAAAGGTGCCGAAAGGGAGCCAGATCCTCCTCGAAGTCCACTACACCCCAAATGGCCGCGCGGTCTCGGACCGCTCCGCAATTGGGCTCTGCTACTCAAAGAACGCCCCAGACGTCGAACTGCACAGCCTTGCCGTGATGAACAACACGTTCCACATTCCGCCAGGCGCCTCGGCCCATGAGGTAAAGTCGACGTTCAAATTCGACAACGCATCGACCCTAGATTCGCTCACCCCGCACATGCACGTCCGCGGGAAGGCGTTCCGTTACGAGCTGGTATCCCCGGACGGCAAACGCGAGACGATCCTCGACGTGCCAAAGTACGATTTCAACTGGCAGTCGAGCTACAACTTCGCTACCCCTCGAAAAATTCCCGCAGGCACGGTGCTGGAGTGTACGGCCTGGTTCGACAACTCAGCCAAAAACCCCTTCAACCCGGACCCCACAAAGACCGTCGGCTGGGGCAACATGACGACGGACGAGATGATGATCGGCTTCGTCATGTATCACGCCACAAAGTGACGCGGCTCGCGGCTCGCGTTGCCGAATCCATCGCCGATCTTCGAGTTACAGGTCTTGCAGCGAAC
>JALHPA010000370.1 GCA_022842745.1 Pirellulales bacterium | reverse complement strand
TGCCCGGCCATTTATTGACGATTCAGGTCGCGCCGGACGATTGCACGGGGTGCGGGGTGTGCGTGGATGTCTGCCCGGCCAAGAGCAAGGAGGTCGTGCGGCACAAGGCGATCAACATGTCTCCCAAGGAGGACCATGCCGAGCGGGAACGGCGGAACTTTGAACGGTTTTTATCGATTCCGGAGTTCGATCGGACGCGGGCGAAGATCGACGTGATCAAAGGATCGCAGCTTTTGCAGCCGCTGTTCGAGTTCTCGGGCGCGTGCGCCGGGTGCGGGGAGACGCCGTATTTGAAATTGATGAGCCAGTTGTTTGGGGACCGAGCGATCATCGCCAACGCGACCGGTTGCACCTCCATTTACGGCGGCAATTTGCCCACGACGCCCTGGGCGACTAACTCGCAGGGGCGCGGCCCGGCCTGGTGCAACTCGCTGTTCGAGGACAACGGCGAGTTCGGATTGGGGATTCGTTTGGCGCTGGATCAGCAGCGGGATTACGCAGAGTACCTATTGAAACAGAACGGGGCGGCGCTGGGAGAGGAACTGGTCGGCGCCTTGATTTCTGGCGAGCAAATGTCGGAGATCGAAATCGCGGCTCAGCGCGAACGGTTGCAGTTGCTCAAGCAACGGCTGGACAAACTTCCGCCTGCCGCGGCGAGGGAGTTGGCGAGCGTGGCCGATTCGCTGGTGCGGCGGAGCGTGTGGATCGTGGGGGGGGACGGATGGGCGTACGACATTGGCTTTGGGGGGTTGGATCACGTGTTGGCCACGGGGCGGGACGTGAACGTGCTGGTGCTGGATACGGGGGTGTATTCGAACACCGGTGGGCAAGCGAGCAAGGCGACTCCGCGCGGCGCGGCGGCGAAATTTGCCGCGAACGGCAAGGCGGGGCGGAAAAAGGACCTGGGGATGCTGGCGGTGGCTTATGGGAACGTGTACGTGGCGCAGATCGCGCTGGGGGCGAACCCGAACCAGACGCTGCAGACCTTCCTGGAGGCGGAATCGTACCGCGGTACGTCGCTGATTCTGGCGTACAGCCAGTGCATCGCCCACGGGATCGACATGGAGCACGGCATGACGCACCAGAAGACGGTGGTTCAGACCGGGCTGTGGCCGCTGTACCATTACGATCCGCGGCTGGCGCACGCCGGGGAGCATCCCTTCCATCTCGATAGCCGGAAGCCGACCATTCCGTTTTCACAGTTGGTGGAACAGGAGGCCCGGTTCGCGATGGTGGTCCGCGCCAATCCGGAGTACGCGTCGACATTGATGGCGAAGGCCCAAAAGGACATCGACGACCAATGGCATTACTACGAGCAAATGGCCACGGTGCAACGCGACATATTGAGCAACGGCAAGGAGTCCAATTGATGAGCGTCGATCTGACTAGCCAATACTTGGGTTTAACGCTCAAGCACCCGATCGTGGCCTCGGCCGGCCCGCTGACGGGCGAATTGGACTCGCTGTGCCAACTGGAGCAAGCCGGGGTATCGGCGGTGGTGCTTCCGTCGCTGTTCGAAGAGCAGATCACCCGCGACGAGCAGCGGATCCACAGTCTGTACGAGTATCAGACATTCTCGACGGCGGAGTCGTTGTCGTATTTTCCGGAGTTGGACGACCATCGCTCGATTCCGGACCATTACCTGGGGCTGTTGGCGAGCGCGAAGAAGGCGCTGTCGATTCCGGTGATTCCGAGCCTCAACGGCAGCACGATCGGAGGATGGACGCGGTATGCGAAGTCGTTCGCCGACGCGGGGGCCGACGCGATCGAATTGAACATTTACTTCGTGCCCACCGACCCGCGGATGACGGCCGACGATGTCGAGAAGCGGTACGCGGACCTGGTGGCGACGGTGTCGAACGCGGTTTCGATTCCGATCGCGGTCAAGATCGGCGCGCAATTCAGCAGCCTGGTGAATTTTGTGCCGCGGCTAGCGGCGGCGGGGGCGCGGGGCGTGGTACTGTTCAACCGCTATTTGGAGCCGGACATCGATTTGGAGACGCTGCGGATCGTGCCGCAGTTGGTCTTGAGCCATCGGAACGAATTGCGTTTGCCGCTGCGGTGGATCGCGATTCTGCGCGATCAGGTGCGGATTTCGCTGGGCGCGACGAGCGGCGTACACCTCGTGGAGGACGTGATCAAGATGCTGTTGGTAGGGGCGGACGCCTGCTTGTTGACGTCGTCGTTACTGCGGCACGGCCCGGCCTATGCGGAGGAATTGGTGAAGAAGCTACGAGAGTGGCTGCACCTTCACGAGTACGATTCGGTCGAACAACTTAAGGGGAGTATGAGTTATCACAACTCGCCGGACGCGGGAAACCTGGAGCGGGCCAATTACATGAAGGCCCTGGTATCGTATACCTCTGATTGATCGGGCGCCTATTTCAGGGAGTAACCTGTGAAATCGCCGGTCGAGAGCACGACGTTGATTGCGGGCGTGGGAAGCCCGCACGGCGGAGACGCCGCTGGCTGGCGAGCCGTCGAGTTGCTGCGAGCGAGGGACCTATCCGCGCGGTTGTTGACGGTGGGGGCGCCGGTGATGCTGGTGGGAGAATTGGAGGGTATCGAAAGGCTGGTGGTGATCGATGCCTGCCGGTCGGGGGGCAGGCCGGGCGAGGTCCGGCGATTGCATTGGCCGGATGGTTTGGTCGATGGTTTGGGGGTGGGTTCGACTCATGGTCTGGGGGTGGTTGAGGCACTGAGGCTGGCGGAAACTTTGGGTCGGCTTCCGCCGTCGGTCGAGTTATACGCCATCGAGGTTGGCGACTGCATGCCTGGCGGGGCGATCGAGCCGGCCGTGGCGCGCGCGGCCCGGGAGGTCGCGGAAGCGATTCTCGGGAACTGGGAAGGGGTTGAACCATGCACGAGAGGTCCGTGGTGACGGCGCTATTGCGCCAGGTGAAATCGGTGGCGAGCGAGCATCCGGAGGGCCGAGTGGCGGCGGTCCGGCTGCGCGTGGGAGAGTTTGCCGGGGTCGAGCCGGCGTTGTTGGCCAGCGCGTTTGACGAGTTGGCGGCGGAGGATTTGTCGTATTTACCGGCGCTGGTGATTACGATGGCGCGGTTGGAAGGAGAGTGCCAGCAGTGCGGCCGTCGATCGCCGATCGAACGCTTCCGGTTCGAATGCGACGGTTGCGGCAGCGGCAAGTTGAAGTTGCTGGGAGGCGAGGAGTTGCTGTTGGAGTCGATTACGCTGGAGGAACAGCCATGACCGTTCAAGAGGTGTTGACGCGCACGATCGCGGATATCGACTTTTTGCGCGATATGGCCCCGGCGCACTTGGAGCAGATTGCCGCGATTTCGACGATTCGCGATTGGCGGGTGGGCGAGACGGTGTTTCGGGAGGGGGACTCGGCGGATCACATTTACCTGGTGATTGGGGGGATCGTGTCGCTGGAAATTTGCGTCGCGAGCGCAGGCTGCAAGCAGATTCTGACTTTGGGGCCGGGCGAATTGCTGGGCTGGTCGGCGCTCTTGAAGTCGTCGCGCTATACGGCGCGGGCGCGGGCGGCTCAACCGACGCGACTGTTGGAGATCAACGTCGAGCGGCTGTTGCAGTTGTGCGATCAGGATCCCAAGCTGGGGTACGACCTGATGCGGCGGACGGCGCTGGCGCTGGCGCAGCGGCTGAGCGCGACGCGGATGCAGTATATGGATGCGTACGGAGAGCAACTTCCGACCGTGAATCCCTGAAGAACATCGCGATGGCGGCCCAATCCCCACCTATCGGCTCGTTTCTGCGGATCGTTACGAGCCAATTGCAACGGCTGATCGAAACCCTGCGCGAATTGGGCTATGCGACGGTGGGTCCGCGGGTGGTGGATGGCGCGGTCGTGTACCGCGAGTTGCAGTCGGTCGAGCAGATGCCGATCGGGCTGGTCGACATTCAGGACGGGGGCAAGTACCGGCTGCAAGCCCACGAGGGGGCGGGGCATTTTGACTTCGTGGCCGGACCCGATTCGCTGAAAAAGTATCTGTTTCCTCCGCGGGAAACCCTGTTGGAGAGCACGCGGGAGAATGGCGGATGGACAATGGCAGCGCCCGCCGTCGCGGCTCCGCCCGTGGCCGTGATCGGCGCGCGGGCCTGTGACCTGGCGGCGGTGGCGATACAGGATCGGGTGTTTTTGGGTGGGCCGTACGTCGATCCCGGCTACCAGGCGCGGCGGAAGAATCTGTTTCTGGCGGCCGTGAACTGCCGCCGGGCCGCGGCGACCTGTTTTTGCCATTCGATGGGCTGCGGACCGGAAGTGTCCGGGGGATTTGACCTGGCGTTGACCGAATTGGATGGGCATTTCGTCGTGCAGGTCGGTTCGGAGCGCGGCGCGGAGGTCGTTTCGCGGATCGATTGGACGGTCTGTCCGCAGCGGGAAGTGGAAGCCGCAAAGGAAGTGTCCGCCCGCCTGCTGGCGGAGCTCGAAGCACGCGGTGAATCG
>JALHPA010000369.1 GCA_022842745.1 Pirellulales bacterium | reverse complement strand
CCCTGCACGGGAAGATCCTCCAACAGCGCGTTGAAGCCATCGGAGGACGAAATGCCGGGGCGATTCCAGGCCCTCTCGAATTCGCACCAATTGGTGCGGAAGGCTGGGTGTTGGACGAAGCTTCGACGCGCCAATTCCTGGCACCACGCGTGAACGATGCCGCGAAATGACTGACTGCTAAGCTGCGCGAGGTCACCACGTGATTTCAATGCACGGACCAAGGCCAACAGGCACTGGTAACGTTCCCCAGACTTCTCCGGCAGGTGGCGGTACACCAAGCTGCGAGCATCCCGTTGTTGTTGAGGAGTGAGTTCCGGCGACTCTTGCGCATCCCCCGGAAGGGTAAGGCCATCAATACGTAGGGGGTACAGGGGGGGAGTTCTCGATAGGTTTCTATGCTGGCCCAAGAAGAGCAATCCCAAGTCCCCCATGGGCAAGACTGGCGGTCGGTCGCGGGGAAAGCTAGTCCCGGTCCACCGGTACCGATGCCCGTTGGGGTGGACGCTGGGAGGTGCCACCAGATAACCGTCCGCAAGCTTCACCTCGCCTGCCTTTTCCGAGCAGCCATCAATGTAGAAGGTGACCGTTCCATGGCCGGCAGTTTCGCCCGCGGGTGTGAAGTAGTAGTGCCTACCTCGAGCGGTCGTCACAGACAGTAGGCTTTCGGCCAGACTCTTGTTCCGGCGGCGCCACAGGCGGTGCGCTTCCGGATTATCAAAATCCACGACGGCCAGGCCGCCGGAGATGGACCCGCAGGCAATCCCAATCGCCCCGGCAGCCAAAAACATCTTGTCAAATCTCTCCCACGGAAACGGGTGTGGTCCCCAGCCCACGGAATAGAGCAGGGACATTTCTCCTTTCAGAAAGCCAATGCCCGGAGCGACTGAAGCATCCAGCGGCTGCTTCGAGAACTCGCCACTGCGCAGCGGGATCGGGGCATAGCCCGCCTTATAGTAGTCGTGCGCAACCTTCAGCAGCCGGGAGCGGCGCGATCCCATCGACTCTCTTTCATCCCTGCCGCCGAGATCGGCGTTCGGCCAAAAAGCTGCGAGCCGGAAGGATTCCGATCTTCCGGCTCGACTTGCAAAAGCAACGACTTAGCGGCTTGATCATTGCGGTTGAGCCGGCTCAGCTCAGTCGTTGCGGGCGCTGACGGGATCGGGCAAGCCGAGCCAGACGAGTGGATCCCGGACGACCCTCGACCATCCGGCAAACGGGGGGAACGCCGGGAGCCCCATGTCGGGACGCCTCGCGACAACGTACGCCCGCATGATTGTCAGCGCGTCCATGATGAGCTGAAGCCTTTCATTGAGCAGCGCGCGCCGGTGGAACCTCGCGCGCCCGCCTTCCTGCAGTTGGATCGGCAGGCAGCGCCGAGCCATGCTGACGGGCAAGCCACTCAGACGTCCCTGCGCACACCAAACGGTTCGCAGCGGGACGGTGACTTGACCCGTCTGTTGCGGCAAATAGTCCGTCCACTCGGTGGCCGTCAACACGGCATTCAGGCAGTCCAAGGCCGACGGATCATCGATGTTGGCGATCAGCGCAGTCGGCAGTCGGGCATTTCCGACGGCCATGATCGCCTGGCGCCATTCGGCACTGTTTGACGGGTTCATGACAAACATGGGGCGGTAGATGCACACATTGCTGAGGACATTGGCAAGCACTTTGCCGGGAACGTGGTCATCGAACACGAACACCGGCGAGCAATGCCTGTAGGCGAATCGTGCGTGGGGAGTCAGCAATGCTGCCAGCCAAGCGGACTCATCGGCTGCCGTCAAGAATTCCACCCTTCCCCGCGTCAGTTTTCGCATCCGCGCAAGAGCGGCCAACGCCTGCTTCCGAGGCTTCTCCAAAATGTTGGGCACGGGAAACGTAGCGACATAGTACACCTGAGCTTCGGGGTCGTAAGCGCTCAGGCACTCTCTGGGGACTTTGACTCCGCCCACGCGCCCACTCGGCGTCAGAAAAGGAGACGCACTAACGCCGATCAGCGGCGCAACTCCAGGCCAGACGCCCCGGACCTCGACGTGCTTCACGCGTTCAAAGTCGACGAGACGCCGTTGACGCTTGCCACTCGCGGTGCGATAGGCCCAGACCGTGAGATTTGGAAACAAGTGACGGAGGTGGTCCGATGTAACCGGGCCAAATCTCAGCACTTTCTCAGGGCTCTCATCGGCCCCGACGATCCGATCGCCGAATTGGAACCAGCCGCCGCGGTTGGCCATTACCTTCGCTTGTGCTCGGTTCGGCAGCAGCACCTGGCCGCTGATGATAATCCTTGGACGGCGATCAATCTGGGAAACCTTCTTGCGGACGCGAGACGCGGAACCCGGCGACTTCTTCAAGCCCCGGTTGGTGGCGGACCGGCGATTGCCCCCGGTTTTCTTCCGTTGTTCTTCGTGATCGTTCGGAGCGGCCGCTTGTTGATTCATTTGAAAATCCTTCGGGTTGGGCCCACGCCAGGGCCGCTGCCCCGACGTTGGCTGTTGTGGAATGCCAGCGGTCGCCAACTCTGCGATCGCGCAGTGGACCTTGATGCCGGCTAGGGATGAGCGCGATTAAATGCCCTTTTTGCGGCAATCTTTCTCGGCCGCCGCAAATTCAGCTTGACGCTGAAGCGATTGCTTTGTTGGAGAGAGCGAGCTACCCGAGGTACTGGCCTCTGCGGTCAGTGCATCGAAGAACCGCTGGAGAGCTTCGCGGGATGTGCAGCGCGTGGCCCCAATCTGCACGGTCTCCAGCTTGATGCGTCTGCAACCAGTCAGGCTCCAGCGGTACAAAGTTTCAACGGCGGTTTTTTTGCCGCCGCGCCGACGAGGAATCAAGTCGCAGGCCTGACGGAGTGTGAGGACTTGCTCGGTTGCCACGTTAATGGACATGCCGCGTCTCGCAATTGTTGAAGATTGATTGCCAACAATTGCATGGTATGGATTCGCGCCCCGACATCCATGGACTCATTTTGACGTGATTATCTCAGTCAAAAACAATAAGTCGAAATCCTCCATTCCTGCCATCACGCGATTGAACAAGTCTTCGCAATTCTGCGGGCATGTTCTTGATTACGCGATCAGCGCGCGCGACGCCCGTTTTGGCACCGGCAACAAATGTTCCCCCCGCCTTTTCGAGTTCTTTCAGAATGATTGCCTGCTCCGGGGTCAGAGAATATCGCGTATTCCTCAACCAAGCACTGCACTCCGTCATGTCCACGAAAATGGGGCGACCCGACCGAAGTGCTTCAAATTGATCCGGCCCAATAAGACCCAGCGTTCCTGCGGCAACAATCGCGTCGGAAAATGGCTGGCACCAAGTCCATCCACCAAAATCGTCGAGAAAATCCGGTTCAGGTTCTGGATCGAACCAAAGGCCGTGCTTTGGTTTGCAACCCTGCCACATAATTGCCATCCAATTGGAGAATGGACTATCCAGGTCGGTGAATCCCGATTGTTCAATAATTTCGCGTGGAACAAACTTTCCTGCCAACGTTGCAAGCTCGACAAACTTCTTGCAAGCCGTCTGCCGCCCCTTAGACGCCAAGCCACCAAATGAGACCTTTTCGTTGGCAAGGCGGCCATGCCCAAGAATCTTCACTTCACGATAAAACCAGACGTTCAACAGCTGGAGGGAGGGTTTGTGCGCGCGCATAGCGCTTGGTGGTAAGACGTATACGAAGAAACTCTCGCTGGAATAAGCGTCAGCAAGATGCGAAAACTCGCGGCAAAGTTGGTGAAACTCGTTTTTCATTTGGAAGCAGTTGACTCAATTTCTAAGAACCATGATCTACGCGGCCCAGGTTACATCCCTTTGTGCATGAGCGATTCCACGTCGGCTAATTCTGAGTGAGTCACGTCGCTATCCAAGTTGGGACATCACTTCAGCAGCCTTTCGCCAGTCCCGCTCTGCGTAAATCTGCGTCACATCGGCCTTGCTATGTCCCAGGACGGTTTGAGCCGCCTCGATTCCAAACTGACGTCGGATATCGGTGGCGACGGCATGACGAAGTTGATTAGGCGACCAGGACTCGAGTCGTACAACAGCCGTTTCTTCTCCGTTCAGGTCACGGTCCAACTCTTCCTTGGTGGGCGTCAGGCGATTCCTGTTTGCCTTTTTTACAGCTCGACTGATAGCTCGATTGTAGCTGTCCTTGTTGTAACGTTCACTCAGCACGCGTTTCGCTTGCAATTTGCGGCGATCGAGCTGGGAAGGTGGAATCTTCGTTGCGCGTTTCTCGCGCATTTCCTTCACGCGACGTTTTTCGGAGTCGAACGGCGAGAAACAAAATGCATCGACAGGGCGGAGCAGGTACGGACGAAGGACATCTTGCGCGCGCGGACCGATAAAAATGCGACGTTCGTGGTTGCGATGCTCTGATTTATGCTCCATCGGAATATAGAGCCACGGCTCCACGGTGGTGTCCACGTCGCAAGGTCGGACCA
>JALHPA010000368.1 GCA_022842745.1 Pirellulales bacterium | reverse complement strand
ATCGCCCAGTAGATGGGGGCAATCATGTTGACTTCCGTCACCAACCGGAAGGTGGTGATGGAATACGGCTCGGCCACGCCGGTATCCTTATTGACCTTCACGGCGAGCGAGTCGCGGGTGATGCCAGCGGCGGGAATGCAGATGTTGACGACGGCGCCGCGGGCTTTGACATCGTCGTAGACATCGGCCCGAAACGTCTCGTTGGTGGTGTCGCCGACTTTGGGGACGGCGACATCCCGGCCCGCTTCCGCGTTCATCCGTTCGGCCAATTCGAAGACGCTGTCGCTGCGGTCGACCAGCAGAACCATCCGAGCGCCTCGCTTGGCGAGCTCGGTGGATACCGCCGAGCCGATCCCGCTTCCGGCGCCGGTCACTAATGCGATTTTGCCAGCGATTTTCATGGCAGTAGATCCCTCTCTTGGGTTTGTAACGTCAGTCGACCAAAAACCTCTTCATCCGTTCCGTTTGCCCGACCAGCCAGGGCGAGCGGGGGCTAAAGTGCGGTCAGGTGACCGGTTTGGTCGCCAACTCGGTCCATTTCGCCACGGCTTCCTGGAACTCGCGCAACTGCGTTTCCGAAACTTCTCGCACGCAGTCGATCGCCTTGCGGCACAACTGCTCGGAGCGGCGGCGAAATTCCTCGGGATTGGTGGACTCGGTGACTCGAAGCGCCGACTCCAGCGACTCAAGCGCGGCTTGGTACTGCTTGTCCAGGACATCGCGGTGTTTGCGGGCAATATCCGAGACCGTATTCACCCACTGGCGTTGGAAGTCGCGGATCTTGTCGATCGCGATCGATTGCGGAGTCTGCAAGGGCCACATATGTGCCCAATGCTGAAAGATCTCCTGGTTCAACTTCAAACTGGTTTCAGCGGCCTTCCGAACGTTTTGAAAGACGTCCTCGAAAAGCTTGCTGCCGGCCTCGGTCGCGGTGGCCATGATGGGAACTCCTGTGAAATAGAGGTTGGAAGTGGGAAACAACGTTAAGACTTGGAAATCAAACTTGGCCCTAATCTATTGTTCGATCAAACGGGGGTGAAAACAAGGGGAATTTTTTGCATTTGCAGCAATTGTTGTAAGTCTATGACTTACAATGGTTTAATGGACACACCTGGGCAATTTGACAGCATTATGTGTTGCATCAGCACAGGGGGACGCTTATGATTCTGTTAGCCGGGGACGAAGATCCCGTGGGGCGGACCCGAGGCGAGCGGACCGAAAGGAAGGGGGCTGTGATGGCTCAATCACCGATTCAAATCGTGCGTTATCCCAACCGGCGGTTTTACGCGCGGGACCAGAGCCGGTACGTTTCTCTGCAGGAGATCGAGGAGAAAGTGAAGGGGGGGGACAACGTCGAGATCCGCGACAGTCAGACGAACGAGGATCTGACCCGGTCCGTTTTGACGCGGATCATCGTCGACCGGCGGCCGGACATGATCCGGCTGTTTCCCAGCGACATGCTGCACTTCATCCTGCGGTCGAACGAAGTGATGGCGGATTTTCTCAAGGATTACTTTCAGCATTCGCTGACGTATTTGGACTACCTGCACCGGCACGGGACCACGGCCTTGCGGCTGTCGCAGCCGATGCACTGGGTGAAGGCCTGGCTGGACGGAATCACCCACCGCGGCGGGACGCCGCCGACGGGGGAAACAGGGGCGGGGGAAACAGGGGACGAAATGGCCCGCTTGGCGCTGCGAGTGGCGGAATTGGAAGCGGAAGTGGAACGACTGCGGGCGGAGAACGCCCACGAACGGAATGGGAGGGAGGTCAAGTAATGCTGGAAATCTTTCGTCAATTGGAAGAGACTCGCGCCGCGGCGGTAATGGGGGGGGGCCAGCGGCGCATCGACGCGCAGCACGCCAAGGGAAAACTCTCGGCCCGCGAGCGCATCGAGCTTTTGCTCGACCCCGGAACGTTCGAGGAATGGGACATGTTCGTCGAGCACCGCTGCTCGGAGTTCGGCATGGACTCGCAGCGGATTCCCGGGGACGGGGTGGTGACCGGCTACGGCACGATCAACGGGCGGATGATGTTCGTCTTCAGCCAGGACTTTACGGTCTTCGGCGGGTCGCTGTCGGAGGCGCACGCGGAAAAGATCTGCAAGATCATGGACCACGCCATGAAGGTCGGCGCGCCGGTGATCGGGCTGAACGACTCCGGCGGGGCGCGGATCCAGGAGGGAGTGGCTTCGCTCGCGGGTTACGCCGAGGTGTTCCAGCGGAACGTGCTGGCCTCCGGGGTGATTCCCCAGATCTCGGTCATCATGGGACCCTGCGCGGGGGGGGCGGTGTACTCTCCCGCCATGACCGATTTCATCTTCATGGTGCAGGATAGCTCGTACATGTTTGTCACCGGCCCGGAGGTGGTGAAGACGGTGACCCACGAAGTGGTGAGCGCCGAGGAACTCGGCGGGGCAACCACGCACTCCACCCGCTCCGGCGTAGCGGACCGGGCATTCGAAAACGACGTGGAGGCGTTGCTGATGGTCCGCAGGCTGATGAACTATCTCCCGGCGAACAATCGACAGCCGCCCCCGCACCGCGACACGCCCGACCGGGCCGATCGGGTGGAGTTGTCGCTGGATACGCTGGTCCCGGCGAATCCCAACCGGCCGTACGACATGAAGGAACTGATTCTGAAGGTCGTCGACGACACCGATTTCTTTGAGATCCAGCCGGAGCATGCCAAGAATATCATCGTCGGGCTGGCGCGGATGGAGGGGTATCCGGTCGGGATCGTGGCCAATCAGCCGCTGGTGCTCGCAGGGTGTCTGGACATCAAGTCGGCGATCAAGGCGGCGCGGTTCGTGCGATTTTGCGACTGTTTCAACATTCCTCTGCTGACCTTTGTGGACGTGCCGGGGTTCATGCCAGGCACGGCGCAGGAGTACGGGGGAATCATCAAGCACGGGGCGAAGTTGTTGTACGCCTACGCGGAGGCGACCGTGCCAAAAATCACGGTGATTACGCGGAAGGCTTATGGCGGGGCGTACGACGTTATGTCGTCGAAGCACCTCCGGGGAGACGTGAACATCGCCTGGCCGACGGCGGAGATCGCCGTGATGGGTCCGAAGGGGGCGGTGGAGATCATCTTCCGGCAGGACCGGCACGATGCGGGGCGGTACGCGGAGCTGGCGGAGGAGTATCGAACCAAGTTCGCCAACCCGTTTATCGCCGGACGGCGGGGCTTTATCGACGACGTGATTGTGCCCAGCCAGACCCGCACGCGCATCTGCCGGTCGCTGGCGATGCTGCGCGACAAGAAGCTGGAAAACCCTTGGCGTAAACACGGCAACATTCCCCTGTAAGGAAATCGCGCCCAACGATGTTCCGCAAGATTCTGATATCCAACCGCGGCGAGATCGCTTGCCGCGTGATTCGGACCGCCAAAGCCATGGGCATTGCCACCGTGGCGGTGTACTCGGAGGCCGACCGCGATGCCCGGCACGTGGCGATGGCGGACGAGGCAGTCTGCATCGGTCCGCCCCCCTCGTCGCAGAGCTATTTGAACATGGGCAGGATCTTGCAGGCCTGCCGCGAAACGCAGGCCGAGGCGGTCCACCCGGGGTACGGGTTTCTCTCGGAAAATGCCGAGTTCGCCGCGCGGCTGGCGGAGGCCGGCATCGCGTTCATCGGGCCGAATGTCCACGCCATCCAGAGCATGGGGGACAAAATCCGCTCGAAGGAACTGGCGAAGCGGGCGGGCGTGAACACCATTCCGGGGTACTCCGACGTAATTCGGGATCCGGAGCACGCGGTCGGAATCGCGCGCGAGATCGGCTATCCGATCATGCTCAAGGCCAGCGCCGGGGGTGGGGGGAAGGGAATGCGGCTGGCGCGCAACGACGAAGAGTGCCGCCAGGGGTTCGCGCGGGCCAGCCACGAAGCCAAAGGCGCCTTCGGGGACGATCGTCTGCTACTGGAAAAGTACATCGAGGATCCGCGCCACATCGAGATCCAGATCATGGCCGACCGCCACGGCCAGGTGCTGTACCTGGGGGAGCGGGAGTGCTCGCTGCAGCGGCGGCACCAGAAGGTGATCGAAGAGGCCCCCTCCCCGTTTCTGGATCCGGACACCCGGAAGGCGATGGGGGAGCAGGCGGTGGCGCTAGCGCGAGCGGTGCAGTACCAATCGGCCGGAACGGTCGAGTTCATCGTCGATCCACGGCGGAATTTTTACTTTCTGGAGATGAACACCCGGCTGCAGGTCGAGCATCCGGTGACGGAATTCGTGACCGGGCTGGACCTGGTGGAATTGATGATCCGCGTGGCGGCGGGCGAGCGGCTGCCACTGTCGCAGGCGGACGTCCAGCTCACGGGCTGGTCGATCGAGGGGCGGGTGTACGCGGAGGACCCGTTCCGGAACTTTCTGCCTTCGATCGGGCGGCTGGTGTACTTTCGGCCGCCGGCCGAGGGGGGGGGAGTGCGGGTCGATACGGGCGTGACGGAA
>JALHPA010000367.1 GCA_022842745.1 Pirellulales bacterium | reverse complement strand
GTAACGGCCGGACGGCCGGGCGGGGGGGCCGCTTGGCGCCGGTTCTGGCCATCAGGCTGAGCAGCTCGCCGACTTCGCAGTGCGATTCCAAAGAATGGCGCAGCGGCCGATCGACCTGCAAGCGGTAATGGTTGCGGCGGCCCTGCTTTTCGATCGTCAGGTAGCCGGCCACGCCCAGCTCCATGACAATTTTCTGGACCATGCGTTCGGTGATCCCCACCAGTTGGGCCACGTCTCGGAGCCGCACCTCGGGATCGCGGTAGATGCACCAGAGGACGTGCGTGTGATTGGTCAGAAAGGTCCAGGGGGCGTCGCCTTCCGGTTTCCGCGGGGGCGTTGTGCGAGAACCGGCGGATTTTTTTTTCATGCGCTGCTCTTGATGTCGGCCGCATTTGACGATACAAAATACACGAAAAGTATTTCGTGTATTTTTTTACGCAAATGAGGGCGTGCGGATGTGGGACGTCTTGCGGCACAACTTCTGCTCTCCCTTGACGTTGTCCTTTGGACTTGGCGTGGCGGCACGCGTCATCAAGAGCGAATTAACCCTGCCGCGCGACATGTATGCCGCCCTTTCAATTTACCTGCTGTTTGCGCTTGGTCTCAAGGGCGGCGTCGAGTTGTCGCAAAGCTCGGTGGCGGCGATCTTCTGGCCGGCGGTCGTGACGCTGTTGCTGGGCTGCATCACCCCGGTGACCAGCTACGTCGTATTGCGGCGTCTGGGCCGCTTTAGTCCTTCGGACGCGGCCGGTTTGGCGGCACACTACGGGTCCGTCTCGGCGGTGACGTTTCTGGCCGCTCAGCAATTCGCTACCGCCCTGGGAGAGCCGCTGGAAGGATTCTTGCCGACGCTGCTGACCTTGCTGGAGAGTCCCGGCATACATATCGCTTTGGCGATCGGGGCCGTTCAAGCGTCGCGGGCGGGTCGAGCTGGCGCGACGGCCAAGGATCGACCGGCGGTGGAACGCGGCGAAGGGCATTCCGCCCGCGGCTTGAAAGAGGTGCTGCACGAGGTTCTCACGGCCCGGTCGATGATCTTGCTGGTGGGCGGCCTGCTGGTGGGCGCCGTGACGGGCGAGACGGGATATGAACCGGTAAAGCCGTTTTTTGAGGGAATGTTCAAAGGCGCGCTGACGCTGTTTTTGCTGGAAATGGGAATTGTCGCGGGATCTCGGCTGGGCGATCTGCGACAAGCGGGGTGGTTTCTGATCGGATTTGGGATTGTGATGCCGATTCTGCATGGGGCTTTGGCGGTGGCGCTTGGCCACTGGGGGGGATTGTCGGTGGGGGGATGCACGGTTCTGGCGGCGATGGCCGCTAGCGCCTCGTACATCGCCGCGCCCCCGGCGGTGCGGATGACGTTGCCGGAGGCCAATCCCACGTATTATCTCACGGCGTCATTGGCTATTACCTTTCCGTTCAACCTGCTGGCTGGAATTCCCTTGTACTACCAGATGGCCAAATGGATCGCTGGCTGACCGAGACGGCGCAGAGAGCGAGTCCAGAGGTGGATCGGACTCGACGGCAGACCTTTCGAGGGCACGAATTGTTTTTTCGCTCACGAGCGATTGGGAGGAATTATCACGCATGTCACGTTCCCTGGGTAGCGGACAAGTGGCGAGGTCCGACTTGCGCGGGATCTCGCTGGCGGATGAAGCTCGCGTGGACAATCGGAAGCGACCGTCGCGCCGCCGGTTCCTGGAGCGGAGCGTAGGGGCGGCGGCGGCGGGCGCCTTGTTGCGCGTACCGGCGGCTGCGAGCGCCAGCGAAGGGCCGCCAACGGCGATCCCGCCGGCCACGCCGGAACAGGCGTTGGCGCAGCTCTACGAGGGCAATCGCCGCTTCGCCGCCGGACAGCCATTGGCCGCCCACCGGGACATGAGTCGGGTCAAGGAGGTGGCCCCAAAACAGGCTCCGTTTGCCGCTTTTTTGGGGTGCGCCGACTCGCGCGTGCCGATTGAGATTGTATTTGACCAGGGATTCGGCGATTTGTTCGTGACCCGGATCGCGGGCAATGTCGCCACGAGCGAGAATATTGGCAGTCTGGAGTTTGGCACGCTGCTGCTGGGGGCCAAGGTGCTGTACGTGCTCGGCCACACCGCCTGTGGCGCCGTTACGGCGACAATTAAGGCGGCGGAGGTGCCTGGCCAGATTAGCGGCTTGTTCCAACACATTCGTCCCGCCGCCAAAGCGGCAGGGGGAGAGGTGGAGAAGGCAATTCGGGAGAATGTGCGGATTCAGGCGCAGGTATTAGCGGAGTCGTCGCCGGTGATCGCGCGCCTGGTGCGGCAAAAGCAACTTCTGGTCGCGGGAGGCGTTTATGATTTGGCTACCGGCCGGGTAACTCCCGTGGAGGTCGGCGTGTGAGCGTTTGGGGCTTTCCCGTCCTGGCGCCGCGCTGGCGGCGTTCGCGCTGGGCTGAAACGAGCTGGATAGGACGCCCGACCGAGGACCAAGTCCGCTGAAGAAAACACCGAGGCCCGGAGACTGCCATGCAAACCACACCGTTGTTGAAGGTCACCGTCGTCGCCGAGGCGGTGTTGCGCGAACGGCTAATCGAAGAGATCTTGTCCGCCGGCGCCACCGGATATACGAGCTCGGCGGCGGAAGGGGATGGGTCGCGACACTTGCGATCGGGCGATCTGCCTGGCGACAACGTGCGGTTGGAAACGATCGTCAATGAGCAGGCAGCCGATCGTCTGATGACCCAGCTGGCCACTCAATACTTCCCGCACTTTGCGATGATCGCCTATACGACGGAGGTGCGCGTCGTTCGGGGCGAAAAATACGTGTGATTTGGGTCTGGGCTTTTGCCGCTCCGGCGGCAGTGGAGCGCTGGGACCTGTAGGAGTGGGGTTCCGAGTCGCTGGTCGCCAGGAATCTCGCGTGTGTAGGGGGCGGTATTTCTCGCATGAGAGGCGACTGCGATTGAGAATCGTTGTACCGCCTGCCGCTACAGGTACAATGATTGGTATGACTGAGCGACGATCAAAACAGGTCCGCAAGGCTTTGTGGGGGGTGTGGCTGATTCTTGCAGCTCGGTACTTTTGTAGAAGTTGGATTGATTAGGTCATGGTGAGAGACGTAACCATTGCCATGTTGTTGAACATGGCGGTTGCGGTGGCAATCATCTTTATTTCAGGTGGATTTCGGCAACCATCTTTGCGGCTTCCAGCGCTGCGCCGATAAGGAATTTCGCACTGGAGTGTGGACAGCGCGATGGCCACCGATGTGACTCCCGACGACGAGCTGATTCGTTCCGCGCAGGGCGGGGAGCGGGGGGCGTTTGCGGCGTTGGTGGAGCGGCATCAGGGGGTGGTGTTTGGGTATCTGCTGGCGCGGCTGGGGGACCGGGCAAATGCGGAGGATTTATGCCAGGAGGTGTTTGTTCGGTGCTATTCGGCGCGGGGGGAGTTTGACTCGCCGGAGCGGGTGCGACCGTGGCTAATTGGCATCGCGCGGAACGTGCTGCGAGAACACGTGCGGCGGACAAAGCGGCGAAAAGAGGTGGCCTGGACCGAATTGTGCCTGGAACTGGAATCGCTGTCGGGGGACGCGCAAGGCCGGTATGCCGAAGCGGCGGAGAATTTGCCTGGGTGTTTGGAAGCGTTGGGGCCTAGTGCAAGGGAAGCGCTGGAATTGCACTACCGTTCGAGCCTGAAACTGGCGGAGATTGGGTTGCGGCTGCGTCGGAGCGAGGGGGCGGTGAAATTGTTGATGTTTCGTGCCCGGCAAGCGCTAAGGATGTGCCTGGGGGGTAAGACGCGTTCGGGGGAGGATGCGGTGTAGGGGTGAGGATGGTGTGGACGGCAATTCTTGCTGCCAAGGGTTATTCGTGCGGACGATCGGGACGGACGGGACTTTGGAACTGTGGACCGCCGGCAAATTGCCATGACCGATCCGGAGCTGATCGCGCTAGTGGATGGGGAGGCGCCGGGGGAGCTGACCGCGGAGCAGATCGAGCTATTGCGGCGGCGGATGCGCGAATCGGAGGAGCTGCGAGGGGCGCTGGCCGGCCGGTTGTTGATCGACCAGGCGCTAGGTGAGGCGTTGGGACAGGTGCGGCTGCCAGAGGGGTTATTCGCGCGGGCGCAGGGGGAGCGGCTGCGAAGGCGGCGACGGGTGCGGTACGGATTGGGGGGGGCGGCGTTGGCAGCGCTGGCGCTTTTGAGTTGGGGAGTTTATTTGGGCCGGCAGGAGGGGGAGAGGAGAGACGACGCGGTGGCGGGCCGCGCGGCCGAGACGGAGGGGCGAGGATCGAACCGAGAGCCGCAGACCCGGCCGGATGCGGAGCGGATTAAGGGGGGGGCCGAAGAGAGGGGGGGAGCGAGGGGGACAGGTCCTGAGGAAGGGGAAGGGGAACAAAACAAGGGGACGGCGGAGGGCGTTGCGGAGCGGGGGGCCGACGGGGCCAAAGGGGTGGAAGGGCCGAAGGCGCCGGCAACGAAAGGGG
>JALHPA010000366.1 GCA_022842745.1 Pirellulales bacterium | reverse complement strand
CGGTGTGGATTTCGCTTTCCGAATTGAAGTTGAATGTGCCGTTGAGGTTGGTCGCGAGGCCGCCGGTGTTGATCCGCCCGCCGGCGGAGTTGAACATCGGATATGCCAGGAGCAGGGAATCCTGTTGACCGGTATTGGTGTTGAAGAAGGGCTGGGCAAGAATCGGGCTGCCGGTGGGGACGCTGAAGGTGGATCCGCGAATGAAGCTGGTGCCCTCTTGTTCCAAGCCGGCGTAATTGAATTCGACGGCGACAAATTCGGCGTCGTGCAGCCAGAAGCCTAGAGCAACACGGCCCCCGGAGCGGGGTTGGTCGTCCAAGCTGCCGTTGCCGAAGAGAATGCTCGTTCCAGGCTGTCCAAGAACGCCAGCGGTCGTCTGGGGGGCGCCCGGCGGACTGGTGGTGAGAAGGGCCGGGACATTGGCGCCTTTGGCTTCCCAGTTGAGGTATTCGAAGGTGACGTAGCCGCGATGGGGATAGGTGGTATCGACCCAGTCGATCGTGGCGTCGGGCAACCACCAGGCGTTGGAAAAGCAGCCGTGGCCGTGGCCGCTGTGGCCATGGCCACCGTTTCCATTGGCACAGCTTCCATCGGCGCAATTTCCAGCGGCGCAACTTCCGTCGGCACAACTTCCATCCGCACAGTTTCCGTCAGCGCAGCCGGCGACGCCGGGCTGGTCGGAGGGGAAAGGGGCCGGATAGGGGCTGCCGCCGTACAGGTAATTGGAGGGGGTGGCTTCGTAGCCGGGATAATATGGGGGCTGGCCGTAAGGATTGGCGGGTCCGGCGGGAAGCTGGGCCGGGACGTTTACGTCCGTTTGCTCTCCGGTGGAGACCCATTCTGTATCGTCCGCTTCCGTTTCGATCGATTCGGCGAGAGAAGTCTGGGGCGCGGCTGCGACTTGGGCACGGGCGCCCTTGTCGGCAGGGCGGATCCGATGGGACGGCTTCATCGGGTGTTTGCTGTAGCCGTAGCTGGTTTGGGCGTGCGCGGTGTGTGAGCCGCCGGCGACCGTGACAGCTAACGCGGCGAGCATGGCGAATCGTTTCATCGTCCTGCCTGTCGAGAATGCGGAGGAACAAGGTTGTCCCGGAGGTAGGGAATGTCCGGGACGTCCGTTATGTATGTTTTCGACCGGTTGGAACGATTGTTCCAATAATTCCGGCGGGAAAGGGGTGAGATGGCGGGAGGAACGAGAAAAAAGAGATGCTGGGGGATCTGGGTCGCCGGTTTAGAGAGGTTGGCCTGGAGAGGATAGCGAGTTGACGACAGATGGCCGGTATCAAGTGCCCGCAGTGCAGGCGTATAACGGGGCAAGGGGCGGGATGCAGTGAGGGCAGAGAGCGGAGGGGGCTGGCCCAGCGAGGTCCCTGATGCGTGGACCGTTCCAAGCTATAATCTGGAGAGATTTCGTGAGAAAAAAACTGCCCGCTGAACCCGAGAGGGAAGGGAACATGTCGCATCGAAGGAGATCGTTTCCGCAGTACGTGCTGTCGGTCGTGGGATGGCTGGGATTGATCCCGCTCGTCGCGGTTGGGCAGCCGAAGGCGCCGGCGAGCGGAGACGAAGCGGCGGTGCGGCAAGCGGGAAGGGAGTATGTCGCGGCGCTAGCCCGGGGAGACGCCAAGGCGATCGCAGGTTTTTGGACGGAGGAGGGGACCTATATCAGTGCCGACGGGCATTCGGTCAAAGCGCGGGAACTGATCGACAAGCTTTCGACGAGCGGTCCGCAGGAGGGCAGGACCGCGCCCAAAGTTGAGAAAGCCGCGGTGCGGTTTTTATCGCCGGACGTGGCCGTGGAAACCGGAGAGACGGCGGGAGTCGCGGGAGGGGGGGCGATTCGATACACCGCGACCTGGGTGCGGCAGGCTGGTCGGTGGAAGCTGGATAGTCTCCGCGAGGATCGCGCGGCGGCGCCGGGGCCGAGCGAGCGGTTGGCGGTATTAGCGCCGCTGGTTGGAATCTGGACGGGAGAGGCGGGCGGGTCGTCGATCAAGGCGACTGTGCACTGGAACGACTCGAAGACGTTTCTGCTACGGGATCTGTCGGTCTCGGCCGGGGGCAAGACCTTGGCAAGTGGGCGGCAATATATTGGCTGGGATCCCGTGCAGCAGGAGATCCGATCGTGGGTATTTCACGAGGATGGAAGCTACGGCGGCGGAGTCTGGTCGCTGGAGGGGAAGTCGTGGGTGGTCATGGCGACGGGCGTATCGCCGGACGGTAAACTGGCCGGGGCCATGCACATTCTGAAATTCGCCGACAAAGACACGTTGATCTGGAAGTCGGTAGAAGGGCAAATTGACGGGGAACCGACGCCGGATATGGAAATTCGGATGACACGGTCGGAGTCGAACTGAGACATTCCAATAATCGGGGCGGCGGGCAAGCGCGTTGCGCTACGGCGACCGGACCGAACAGGCTGCCAACAGAATTTCGAGGTCGAGGGACGAACATGGCGACATGCATGCAGGCGATCCGGGGCGTTGTGACAACCATTTTCTGTGGTTTGGCGTTGGCGGGTTTGGCCCATGCGCAAGCGCCGAGCGGGGGGAAATCGCCGTTGCCGCCGATCAAGACTCAGCCTGCTACGGGGCGCGGCGCGGACGCGGGATCGGATTCTGCCCGCCGGGCGGCGATTTTGATGAGCGACCGCTGGCGCAAGGTGGAACTGGAATTCCAGCAGTGGCTGTCGGTGCAAGTGGTGTATACGCCGCGGCAGGTGGAAGAAATCAAGGCGAAGCTGGCGGCCGAAGTGCAATCGATGTCTCCGGCCGAATTGGAGCAGTTTCTTGACCAGTGGGACGCCAAGCTGAAAATCCTGCTGGGGAAGGACGCGGACGAGGCCAGAAACTGGCTGGGGGAGTATATGTCAGTAATGGCCGACGGCTATCGGAAGCACTTTTTGGCCAGCCTTGGTTTGACCGACGTTACGAAAATGTCGGCCGCGCAAGTCGAAGAGGCTGTCGATCGGGTGCGAATGCAGAGAATGTCGATCCGCCAGCAACAAGCAGCATTCAATCAGAATCGAGAACAGCAAGTCCAAGCGGCCGAAAAAGCGAACGCGCAGGCACGGCAGATGGCCCAGCAGCAAGCCACAGCGGCCATGAATCGGACGCCAAAATTCAACATGTTCCAGAGCCACTACAGTCCACGCCCACAGGATTCGTACATTCCGACTTCGCGACCGCAGATGTACGTCAACCCGTATGGGCGAGTCGGTTTTCTGTTGCCGTGGTAAGCGGCAGGGGCGGCGACTGCGTCTGGTCGGACTGCGCGTGATGGCGAGGCAGGATGTGCGGACCTCGATTACGGCGCGCCGTCGATCGGTTCCAGACTTTTCGCGTCGGCGGGGGAAGAAGCCGGGCTTTGCAGCCGGTTGACGTCCGCAGCCGGCTTCTGAGCGCGGGCAGCGCGCCAATGGCGGAAACCGCCGATCACAAGCGGCAGGACGCTGATGAACACGATCAGCAGGACGACCTTCTCGAAGTTTTTTGAGATCCACTCGATGCGGCCCAGGTAGTATCCGGCCATCGTCATGGAGAGCACCCAGCCGATCCCGCCGATCACGTTGTAGACGGCGAAAGCGGGATAGCTCATACGAGCGACGCCTGCCACGAAGGGGGTGAACGTGCGGACCAAAGGGACAAAGCGGGCCAGAACGATGGCGATTCCACCGTGGCGATCGTAGAACTCCTTGGCGGCGATGAGGTGGTCGTGCTTGATGAAGCGGAAGCGGCCCTTGTCGAAGACGCGTTCGCCCATTTGCCAGCCGAGGGAGTAGTTGACTGCGTCGCCAATGACGGCGGCCGCCATGAGCAGGATGTTGAGAGTCAGAATGTGGATCGGTATTTCGTCCTGGCTGGCAAGCAAACCGGCGGCGAAGAGGAGGGAATCGCCTGGGAGGAAGAAGCCGATCAACAGCCCCGTTTCGCTGAAGACGATGGCCGTCAGGAGCGTGTAGACCCATATCGGGCCGATCTGTTGGACAAGGGCGGCGAGATTGTCCGGCTTGGGAAACTCGAAAACCAGCCAGTGGAGATGTCGCCAAATCCAGGTGATCGCGTCCACTTCTTCGCTCCGTCCGAGGTGTGCTTTGTCCGTGATGACTGTCCGCCGGTTGCCGGCGGTTTCGGCGAGGGGGGGTGGCTATTCGGGAAGCGGCCGCCCCTTGGTCTCGGGAACGAATGGCAGGACCGCCAGTCCGAGCAGGAAAATGGCGCACATCGAGACGCCGGCGTAGCGCATCGGCTCCTTTTCAAGGCCCACAAACACCTGGCTGGAGAGCAGGCCGAAGGTATAGGGACCGATGGCAGCGACGAAGCGGCCGACATTGTAGCAGAACGAGGTTCCCGTACTGCGCAAGTGGGTGGGGAATAGCTCGGGGAAGTAGATGGCGTAACCGGCAAAAATGGAAAGTTGGGAGAAGCCCATGACGGGCATCATCCAGAAGATG
>JALHPA010000365.1 GCA_022842745.1 Pirellulales bacterium | reverse complement strand
GATTGAAACCTCACTGCCGTTGTCCTCGGAGCGGATGTCGATATCGAGCGTCGACTTGTCCTGCGTGAATTTCATCCGCACGAAGGTATCGAGGTTGAACTCCGTGGCGGTTTTCGTCCATTTTCGCTCGGTTAGTTCCTTGGACAGAGTTTCCGCGAGCGCTTTGACATTCGATGGGCTGGTCAACTTGATCGACTCAAAGAAGCCATCGTATTCGATGTCCGCGGCGTCCTTGGGCAGCGGCAGGTCCTTGGGGCGAGGTTGATCGTCTTCCTCCCACATCAGCCCCTGCGGCGTGAGGCGAACCTCGCTGCCTTTGCCCCGGCTATCGACGCGCACCTCGAGCGACATCTTGTCCTTGGCGAACTTTTGCACCCAGAAATTTCGCTGCAAGTTGTCTCTGCCGGATTTGCTCCATTTCAACTCGGCAAGCTTCTTGGCGTAGTAGTTCCCGGCCGATTTGAAATCGGAGTTCATGGTGAAGCGAACGTCGCCGCGGCGCTTCATGAACGAGACGTCGCTGGCCCCCTCGGGTACGGGCAGATCCTTGACCCGCATTTCATCGCCGTTGGTCCCAGACGAAATGCCTACGAGGACGAGGACCGCCAGAAGGAAAGGGATTCTTGCGAACATCACAGGGTCTCCGCGCTATTCGCCGCGAGAACGATTAGCGATGCGGGCGCCCCAGCAGGTCTGGAACGTCCATGGGCTGAAGGCTGGCTGATTTCCGCTCGCCATTCAACCACCGAACGGGTGAATTGGCAACGGGACCAGGCATTACACCTTTGCACCATTGCACCAGATGGATGAGAGTGCCGCGGGGCAAGGAAGCCCGAGCACAGCTTCCAGCGGCAGATTGGCAGACCGACCGAATCGGCTTGCACCCCATTTGGGTTCAATCTTCTCCCCACGAGGGACTGACGTTAGATTAGGGTATTCGGAACGGAAGAGAGTCTTTGCGAACGCCGGCATTATGGAGTCGAACGTGACCGAGGGTGAGTCGCCAAGCCCAAGCGCCCCTGCCAGGCGATGGCGGGGGATAACTTGGGCCGGGACATTGCTGGCTGGCGTGATCGGGGTGGCGGCGGGGCAGAGTCTGTACACGTTCTACTACGCGGAAGGGCTGTCTTACTTCAGTTCCAATCCGCAGGCGTGCGTCAATTGCCACATCATGCAGCCGCAATTTGATGGGTGGCAAAAAGCCAGCCATCACCAGGTGGCCAAGTGCGTCGATTGCCACTTGCCGCAAGACTTTCTGGGCAAGTACTACACCAAGGCCGAAAACGGATTCTGGCACTCCAAGGGCTTTACGCTGCAAGACTTCCACGAGCCGATCCAGATGCGGGAGGTCAGCCGCCGGGTCGTTCAGCAGAATTGCCTGCGCTGCCACAACGATTCCGTCCACGAGGTCTTGACCATACGGCCGGACCAGGAGGAGCTCGATTGCACGCATTGCCACCGCACGGTCGGGCATGGCGAGTCGGTGGGACTGGGGCGATTTGAGCCGTTGACGCCGGAACTTTTGGAAAAGTGGGGAAACGATGGCCCAAAAAAATAGGCCCTACCGGGGCTATGCGATTGTGATGCTGGTTTCCGCGGGGGCCGCTGCATTGGCCACCGCTTTGCTGGTGAACATATTCACGCGGAAGGAAGAAGCGCGCAAGCCGTTTGTGCGCCTGGTCGAGGTCGGCGAGGACGACACCGATCCCGCCAAGTGGGGCGTCAACTGGCCGCGGCAGTACGACTCGTACCAGTTGACCGCGCTGGCCACTCGCACCCGTTTCGGCGGGCACGGCGGGAGCGAAGCGCTGCCGGAAGAAAAGATCGAACGGGATCCGTGGCTCAAGCGAATGTTCGCAGGCTATGCGTTTTCGATCGACTATCGCGACCGCCGGGGCCACGCCTACATGCTCGACGATCAGGAACTGACGAAGCGGCTTACGAAACCGCAAACCGGTTCCTGCCTGCACTGCCATGCGTCGGTGATGCCGGTGTATCGCAAATTAGGGGAGGGCGACGCGCAGGCAGGTTTTGAAAAGACGTATGCCATGTCGTATCAGGATTTGAACAAGGTGGTCCACGAGATGGGGCACGCGCATCCTGTTTCGTGCGTCGATTGCCACGATCCACAGACCATGGCGCTGCGGGTGACGCGGCCGGGTTTCATCAACGCGATGCACGTCCTGGCGGCTGGCGACGCGCCGCTCCCCCACCTGCCGTCGGTGGAACGGTGGCGGAAGACGGATCGCGAAAAGCCGTACGACCCGAATGCCCTCGCCTCGCGGACGGAGATGCGGTCGTTCGTGTGCGGGCAGTGCCACGTCGAATACTACTGTTCGAGCAAGATGCCGCTGGAATATCCCTGGAGCAAGGGGCTGCGAGCGGAGCAGATCGAAGCGCACTGGAACCAGACCAAATTCCCCGACGGGGAGCGATTCTACGACTATAAGCACGCGGAGAGCGGGGCGGAGATCTTGAAGGCGCAGCATCCGGAATTCGAGCTCTGGAGCCAGGGGATCCACGCGCGGTCCGGCGTGTCGTGCGCGGATTGCCACATGCCGTACCAGCGCGACGGCGCGACGAAGGTCTCGGACCACTGGGTGCGCAGCCCGATGTTGAACCTCAATCGCGCGTGCCAGACGTGCCACCACTTCCCGGAGGAGGAGATCAAGTCGCGGGTGGAGGTGATCCAGGACCGCAATTTTCAATTGATGCAGCGGGCCGGGAAGGCGCTCATGGATCAACTGGACGCCATCGCGGAGGCTAAAAAACGGGGCGTGACGGCGGAAAAGCTGGCGCCGGCGCTGGAACTTCAACGGCAGGCGCAGTGGCGGCTGGATTTCATCGCCGCGGAGAACTCGATGGGATTCCACGCGCCGCAAGAAGCCGCCAAGGTGCTGGCTGAGGCGACCGACTTGGCGCGCCAGGGGGAGATCGCGGCTCGAAAAGCCGCGGCGCCGTGAGGACGGGCCAGAGCGGCGCTACTCATCCGTCTAACAACAACCGGAGCGACTTTCGCGCGCCGCTCCTTGCTGGCCGCGGCGGGTTGATTTAGAATCCCGCCCAAACCCCGATAGAATTGAAGGAATTGATCGAATGGAACGCACGTTTGTGTTGCTCAAGCCGGACTGCATTCAGCGGCGGCTGGCGGGCCGGATCCTGGCGCGATTTGAAGACAAGGGCTTGAACCTGATCGCCATGAAGATGCTAAAGGTTACGCCCGAGTTGTCGAAACAGCACTATGCCGAGCACCTTAGCAAGCCGTTTTACCCGGCTTTGGAGTCGTTCATCACGGGCGGCCCGGTGGTGGCCTGTGTCGTTGAAGGGCTGGAGGCGATCCGGGTGGTGCGCGATCTGCTCGGCGCGACCAGCGGCCTGAAAGCGACCGCCGGCACCATTCGCGGCGACTTTAGCTCAAGCCGGCAAATGAATTTGGTGCATGCGTCCGACGGAGCGGAGGCCGCGGCGCGCGAGATCGCCCTGTACTTCCGCCCGGAAGAGTTGTGCGCCTACCAGCCGACGCTTACCCCGTGGTTTCGCGCCGCGGACGAAGGTTGAGCCGGAAGCGTGGCAGTGTGGCGAAGCGGCGGCGGGGCGAAGCGGCAGTGTGGCGAAGCGGCAGTGTGGCGAAGCGGAAGCGGGATTTGATATTCGCGCGCGGGCGTCGCACGGCGGGGCTAGAGTTACTGCCGCGCGGACGCCACCGTGGGAGAAGAGGGCCGCAGGCGAGTCGTCCGCCCGGACCGCAGGGGATTCGCCCCGTCGTGGCTGTGTGGCGTCTTCGTGGGGGCCAACGCCGCCTCGATTTCCTCTTCCGCGGCACAGGGTATCCCGGCGGGGGGGATTCCGTCGGCGCCGTTGTCGGATTCTTCGCCCCCCGTGAGCAGCCGCGGCAAAGTCTCATGGGCCGATTCGGGCCGCGGCTCTTGGGCCGATTCCGGCCGCCGGGTCGTGCGGAGGGGCATTTCGGGGCGCGGATTTCGGCGGAGCAGGTTGGGAGCTCGGGCGGCGAGTCGTGGCGACGCGGGGACGGACACCATGCGAGACAGCAGGGTCTCGGCGGGCAGCGGGAGCTCGATCGTTTGGAATTGGAGGGGAAGTTCAACGGACGGCTGCGGTTCTGCAGTTGACACGTCGGACGGCGCGGCCGACGGAGCGGGTTCTATGTTTGTCGGCGCGGGGGATTCCTGGTCGGCCAGAGTTGGGGCCGGATTGTAATCGCTGTCGGTAGCGATCGCAGGCTGGTGGGGGACTGCGCTTTCGTCGTCGGCGTTCGGTTCGGCCGGTGCGGCAAGCGTGTCCGCTGCATCGCTGGTTTCGCTGGTTTCGGTGGCGGGAATTGAAGCCGGTGTCGGCGCCGCGGCGATTTCCGGCATGTCCGGTCCGTAAGCCGAGGCGGGGACGGGTTCTGGGGCTTGCGACGGCTCAGCGACAGGCGGCTCGACCGCCTGCTCGG
>JALHPA010000364.1 GCA_022842745.1 Pirellulales bacterium | reverse complement strand
ACTTCACCGAGTGCCTCAACAACGACCACCAGGTCACGGAGCACTTCCACGAATTCGCGATGGGCCTGCAAACCGACCGCGACGGCAATTTCTACTACGCCAAAAGCGGCCGGCACGCCCTGCCCGCCCTCGTCCCCCACCACGGCACGCTGCTCAAGGTCTCGGCCGACGGCCAATCCACGGAAATTCTCGCCACCGGCTTTCGCGCCGCTAACGGCGTCTGCTTGAATCCCGACGGCACTTTCTTCGTCACCGACCAGGAAGGCTTCTGGACTCCCAAGAACCGCATCAATCGCGTCGAGCGCGGCGGCTTCTACGGCAATCTCTTCGGCTATACCGACATCACCGACCAGTCCGATTCCGCCATGCGGCAGCCCCTCTGCTGGATCACCAACGACTTTGATCGCTCCCCGGCGGAGTTGCTCTGGGTCGAGAGCGATCGCTGGGGACCGCTGGCCGGATCGCTCCTCAACCTCTCCTACGGCCACGGCAAAATCTACATCGTCCCCCACGAAAAAGTCGACGGCCAGGCCCAAGGGGGCATGTGCGCCGTCCCCCTACCCGAGTTTCCCACCGGCATCATGCGGGGCCGCTTCCACCCCGCCGATGGCCAACTCTACGCCTGCGGCATGTTCGCCTGGGCCGGCAACCGCACCCAGCCCGGCGGTTTCTACCGCATCCGCGCCACCGGCAAGCCGATGGACCTCCCCCTCGAGCTGAAGGCCAAATCGAATGGCGTCGAACTCTCCTTTACCGATCCCGTGGATGTCGCCGATGCCGCCAATGTGGCCAACTACGCTGTCCGCGTCTGGGACCTCAAGCGCAGCGAAAACTACGGCTCCAAACATATCAACGAGCGGTCCCTTCCGGTCCGCCAAGCGCAACCGTCAGCCGATGGCAAGTCCGTCCGATTGACGATCGACGGAATTGCCCCCACCTGGGGTATGGAGATCGCCTATCGCCTCAAGGGACCCGACGGCCGCTCGATCGCCCGCACCATCCACAACTCGATCCACAAACTGCCGGCCCCCGAAAAACCCCGGCCGGTCAAGGTCTTCATCCTCGCCGGCCAATCCAACATGGAAGGCCAGGCGGTCGTCGATCTTGACGGCAAAGATTACAACGACGGCAAAGGCACCCTCCGCGCCTTGTTTGCCGATCCAAACCAGGCCGCCCGCTTCAAGCACCTCAAAACCGGCGAGGGCGCCTGGGCCGAGCGTAAAGACGTCTGGGTCCGCTACCAGCGCGAGGACCAACCCCCGCTGGCCGGCCCTCTCAAGATCGGTTACTCCGTCTACGGCGACGAACACCACTTCGGTCCAGAATTGCAGCTCGGCCACCTCCTCGGCGAGCGTTTGGACGAGCAGGTCCTCCTCATCAAGACCGCCTGGGGGGGCAGAAGCCTCTACCAGGATTTCCGCCCCCCGAGTGCCGGTGGAAAAACCGGCCCGTATTACACCCGCATGGTATCCGACATCCGCGCCGCCCTGGCCAATCTCAAAACCGACTTCCCCGACTACGCCGATCAGGGTTACGAACTCGCCGGCCTCGTCTGGTACCACGGCTGGAACGACGGCGTCGATCCACAGCGTGCCGTCCCCGAGTACGAAAGCAACCTGGCCCATCTGATCCGCGACCTCCGCCGCGAGTTCAAGTCCCCCGGGCTCCCGGTCGTAATTGGCGAGCTGACCGGCCCCTGGGTCGACGCGCCCCAAGAATGGGAAGCGCTGCGCGCCGCACAATCCGCCGTCGCCAACCGCCCCCGCCTCAAGGATCGCGTGAAGTTCGTCCGCACCCGCGATTTCGTCCGGCGGGCCGAGGATTCTCCCAATCCCGGCCACGGGCATCATGAGTTCGGCAACGCCGAAACCTATCTCCTGGTCGGCGACGCCCTGGCTCGCGGCATGCTTGAACTTCTGGAGCCCTCCGACCAAGGTCCCCCCGAACTACCCAAGCCCACCTCCCGCACAACGCTCGACCTGGAAGGTTGGAAGATCCGCGTCGACGACCGGCTCCTCCAGGGACCGGACCAGGCCCTCGGCATCCGTTCGCTCCGCTTTCTGGAGGCCAAACTCGCCGAGATCAAGCTGGTGGCCCCTCCCGACAAGGTCAAGAAGCTGCAAGCGATGACGATCGTCCTCGATCTCACCCACGGCAAACTGACCTCGATGCAGTACCACCCCGGCGCCGACTGGCTCCGCGAGAATGGCTACGCCGAGGATTTGGTGAAGTGCGTCCACATCCCCCAGGCATCGGATCTGGCCACCAAGCGCAGCACCAACGAGCAACCCTGGGTCATCCTGCACGAATTGGCCCACGCCTATCACGACCAGGTCCTCTCCTTCCACCATCCCGGCGTGAAAAAGGCCTACGAGAACTACAAGGCCAGCGGCCGCGGCGAAAAGACGCTGCTCTACAACGGCGAGCGGGTCAAACACTACGCGCTCACCAATCCCCAGGAGTTTTTCGCCGAGATGACCGAGTCCTATTTCGGCTCCGACGACTTCTACCCCTTCAACCGCGCCGAGCTGAAAGAGTCCGAGCCGGAGATCTACAATCTGATGGTCGAAATCTGGGGTCCGCTCCCGTAGATCGCCCAGGGACGCTCCCGGTCGCGCCGCTCGGCGCGCCCTCATGCGCCAGCGGCGGATACTGGCGCGCGCCTCGCCGCGCCCCGCGCCTCGCGATACAGTCGGACCAACTCCGCAGGCGCGGCCGCCGCCCCCAGCGCCAACAGGGGCGCGATCAACGCCCCCCAATACTGATTGAACGGCTGCCCGATAAAGGCAAACGCCGCCAGGAAGGCCGCCCCGCTCAACGCCAATCGTTCTCCCTCTCCGCGGAGGCTGGCAAAGCCCACGAGCGCCGCCGCCAGGAACAAGGCCGCTACCCATTGCGGCAGGACGAGCAAGAAGGCGTTCATTTGCGCCAGCGAAATCACAAACGCCCCCCCTCCCATTTGCAGCCAGCCCTCGGCGTGCTCCCGCGCGCCGGGCAGCATCCACGCCTGGACCTGGACGACGTGCCACAGATAAAACAGGCCGTACGCCGCCCCCCCAATGAACCACGCCGCCAGCTCCTGCCGCCGCCCGACGCGCCAGGCCAGCGCAAAGCAGACGGCGCAATACGGCGCGGCTAGCTCGCGGAAAAACAGCGCTCCCAAACCGCAGGCCACCCCCGCCGCGGGCCGATCCAGGCCATAGCATCCCAGCGACAAGAGCAGTAGCACCCCGGCCCACACCTCCGGCAGAATATAAATCGGTTCCACAAACGCCGGATACAAGGCCCCGGTCAGGAACACCGCGGCCAAAAGCGCGGTCAAAAGCCCTTGCCCCCGCGCGACCCACACGAACGCGAACGATCCCGCCACGATCGCCGCGATCGCCAGCAACGCTCGCCCGGCGCACCGCGTCGGCAGCCCCGCCACCAGCGCCACCGGCAACGGCGTTCGCCAATTGAACACACTCTTCGTCGGATAGCCAAACGCCTGCAACTCCGCCGCCGCCGCTTGATAGTAACCCTCCCCGCTCCGCATCCGTTGCACTTCCGCCTGGTACAGCGCGATGTCCCCTGCCCCGCGTTTCGGCGCATCGGCGAATCCGCTCCGCAGGTCCGAGCATGAGACCCAGGCAAAAAACGCCGCCGCGGCCGCCGCCAGCCCCAGCGTCCACCGCGCGCGCCGCGGGCCGATCGGATCCACAGGGATCGTGGTTGAATCAACAGCGGGCATGCGCATCGTTTTCCCCAGGGGAGACAAGCCTCCAGTTTTCCCTGGGAATTCTAGCTTGGGGGGGCGTGTGACCCCGCCCAGCAAGAATGGCAACGAATGCTCCGCCCGTCCCTCCGCGCCAATAGCGATAGAATTGCCGAATGTGCGGACAATGCACTCCGCCTTGCGGCGCCTCGGCGGCGGTCGCCCGCCAATTCCGTCCGCGCACGGATCCGTCGGCTCGCCCGCCGTCTCAGCCTGGACTGCGCAACGGCAGGATCGCCCGCAACCGCGGTTCGCGCAAGAATATTCCCAGCCAGACCACAATCCCCAGAATGATCGGCGGCGCGAATCCCTCAGCCAGACGCACGTGGGCTACCGTCGCGCCTCCCAGGTAGCCAGTCAACAAGATCGCCCCCAGGATGCTCGTCTGCGGAATCAAATACAGCGCCGTGCAGGCCAATTCGAGCGCGCCAATCTGGATGGTAAGGTTCTCGCTGAAACCCAGCCGGACAAATTCCTTGGCGACCATATCGCCGCCGAACAGCTTCATTCCGCCGCTGAACAATAGCCCCGCGGCGGCTAGACCCGTGACGATCCAGCCTGTCAGGATCAGTTTCCGGGAATCGAAAGCTGCGATCGAATCGGCCGACATTGTCGCTCTCCAGTCGAGGTGGTGTTCGCCTGTCGATGATAGCTCGCCCGTGCGGTTTTCCCAATGCCATCCACCGAGGAAACCGGCTCGCTGTTGTTG
>JALHPA010000363.1 GCA_022842745.1 Pirellulales bacterium | reverse complement strand
CCCCACCGGGCTGGGGGGGGGGGGCCGCCGTTCGCCGGGGGGATGGCGCTGTTTTCGTTCCAATGGCTGCACGAAGTGATGGACGAGCGCTGGGTGCGGCGGGTCGATGCGGAGATTGCCGAGCGATTGCAATCGAAGTCCAAGTCCAGCCCGGATTCGGCGGCGGCGCGGTCGAACGGCAACACGCTCGATTGGAAACCCTATTCTCTCTCCGCCCTCGCCGAATTGTCCAAGAGCCAACAGACCGTGATGGTGGACTTCACGGCCGATTGGTGCGCCACTTGCCAGGTGATGTCCAAGTTCGTGCTGAATACCGAGGGGACCAAGCGGGTGGTCGAACGGAACAAGGTGGCCACGCTTTTGGCCGATTACACGGATGTTCCGGCGGAGATCACCAAAATGCTCACCGCGATCCAATCGAATGGTGTTCCGGCGCTGGCCATCTTTCCCGCCGGACGCCCGTACCAGCCGATCGTCATTCGGGGGACCTATACCCAGGACCAACTGATCGAGGCGATTGAAAGAGCGGGACCGTCTCGCCAGGCCGGCCAATCTCTGGCGCTGCGCGCGGCGGCCGAGTGAGCGGCATTTTCCGCATCGCAGCCCAAGTGCCAACCCGCTTTCCAAAGTCGCCTTGGTTATCCGCGGCGCGGACCTCTCGAGGGGGGCAGCCCTAGAGCGCGCCTTCGTTCGTTCATATCGCGGCGATATTCGGCCATCTGGGCGCGAAACTTGGGTGAGGTGTTGTCGAGCATTTTTTGCATTCCGCCGCGAGGTCCGTTCGGCGGACCCCCTTCTCGCCCGGCCATTTTGCCGGTGGAACTCGCTTTGGCGGTTTTCGCTTGCTGGGACCGCCTTGCCTCCCGTTGGCGCTGGGCGGTGATCTCCTTATCCAACATTGCGACGCGGTCCCGGGGAGCGGCGGTGAAATATTGATCGAGCCGCTGCTGCATACCAACCTCCATCGATCGGCGCATCTCGGCGCGCAGCACGTCCCGGTCCGCCGGGTCCAACTGCTGGATGCGCGTGCGCATGTCCCCCATCGCCTTGCCCCGCTCGGCTGCTGGCAGGTGCTGAACCGAGACCATCTCGGCTTGGATTTGCGTCAGTTCCCGCGACGGACCCGCCGCGCGAAACCACCCCATCCAAACGGCCATCGCCACGATCAACAGTCCGGCGCCGCCGGCCATCCACTTCTGAAAGTTGCTCACGTTCGATCTCCAAGAATAAACGGCCGGGCAACAAAAAATCGCTGATCCTCGCAACATCCCTACGGCAAGACCGTGTCCGGCAGCTCGTTGTCGACGTGGCCATCGGCGAAGAGAAAGTTTCTCGACCCGGAAGAACCGACCGGCGCGTGGAATGGATCCAGATCCCACAGAATCGCCACCCGCGAGCTGCTTCGCACCTTGCCGCTGGAACTGACAAGCACCTGCGGCCGGGTTTTGTTTGCCAGCCGGGAGGCCGGGTACTCGTAACTCGTCCCTTCCACCGGGAAAAAGCTGGTGTCCATCGGGCAGTGAAATACCGCCTGGTTTTGCTCGACGAATTTTCCGAGCACCTTGAACAAACTCGGTCGCTCAGGCGTGACGCTGGGGAGCGTGGCGGCGTCGGGATAGCGGGAGCGTTGGCCCCCCGCCGAGTCCATGTAATTCGCCAGGCCCAGCCCAATCTGGTGCAACTGCGACTGGCACTGCATCCGCCGCGCGACCGTGCGGGCGTACATCACGCTCGGTATCAAAATCGCTGTCAGTATCCCAATGATGGCAATCACCACCAGCAGCTCCACCAGACTGAATCCCCCGCGCAAGGCTGTCTTTCGACCGACGCTGTAAGCGCGCATAGCGACTCCTCGTTGGCAATGGAGAAAACAAGAAACGGCGCTCGCGATTCAACGACCGCGAGGTCCCGTAAGATTTGGCCCAGGCGACCGAAGCCGCCACACCATTTTTTTGGCGAGGTCGTGTACGGGTGATCGTCGTTTTGCTGAACTCCCGGCCACCGCACTCGTATTTGAACCCGCGATCGGGTGTGCGGTTCCGGGGCCCAAAAGAAATCGCGATTGTCCTTGATCGGCGCCAGGGAATGAACTCGGTCTTCCAAATCGTGCTAGCACGGGGCTGCTTGAGCAGAGCCGCTGCCGTATAGGGATGAGATGTTCGTCTCTCGCACCGGCTTGATTTCCGTCTTGTGAGCGTTGTGGGCGGTTCGTATTCTCTGGCGGCACCACTTTATCGGCAGCGACGAATTTGACCGCGCGGCCGGTCAGAACTTCGATCGAAAGATGCGCAAGGCAGCGACGCGATGCGAATCTCCGTCATATTGAGCACCTACAATTCGCCCGATTGGCTGGAAAAGTGCCTTTGGGGGTATGCCGCGCAGAGCGAACGGGACTTCGAGATCGCGATCGCCGACGATGGGTCCGGGGAAGAGACGCGGACGCGGATCGAATGCCTGCGCCGAGCGAGCGGCTTGAACCTGGTTCACGTGTGGCACGAGGATCGGGGGTTTCGGAAGTGTACGATATTGAACCGGGCCATCTTGGCGGCTCGGGGAGACTATCTGATTTTCTCGGATGGCGACTGCATTCCGCGGCGCGACTTTGTGTCGGTGCACGCGCGGCTGGCCCGCCACGGAAGTTTTTTGTCGGGGGGATTGTTTCGCCTGCCGCTGGAGTTGAGCCGCCGGATCTCGAAGGAGGACATCCTGGCCGGCCGAGTCGTCGATCCGGCCTGGCTGCGAGGGGAGGGGGTTTCATTGCGTCCCAAAATGCTCAAATTGTGGGCCGGGCCAGGGTGGGGCGAATGGCTGGATCGGTGGACGCCGACCCGGCCGACGTGGAATGGCCATAATGCTTCCGGATGGAAGGAGGACCTGCTCGCCGTCGGCGGTTTCGACGAGCGGATGGAGTGGGGGGGGGAGGACCGCGAGATGGGGGAGCGATTGATCCACCTGGGAATCCGTCCCGTTCAAATCCGGCATCGCGCCGTCTGCGTCCACCTCGACCACAGCCGGGGATACGTGCGGCAGGAAGCGCTAGCTCGCAACCGCGAAATCTGGCGCGAAACGCTCCGCGCGCGCCGAGTGCGCACCGACTATGGAATCGGCCCAGCCGACGCTTCCGCGCCGCCGATCGCCGCAGCAGGCTGATCGAGGCTTCGCTTTCGAGGATCCGCATCGTGCGCCCCTGTCGCCGGGTGCAACAGAAGCTGTTCGTCGAAAAAGGTCTTCAAACCGCGGGATATCGGCCGGATCGAGACGACCGATTGGGTCGGCGCCAGCGTGGCTTGCTCGGAAATGAGATCGAATGCCACCACCGCCGAGCGGTCGTCGTCCGAGAACCGCAAGGCGTGGGTCCAGGCGCCTTTTGGTTTCCCGGCGGGCGGGTTCCAGTCGAAAGTGGCGTCCTCGACCAGGCTATGGCGGAGATGGACGACGCCCCGGGCCGAAGAAATATCTATTGCGCGAGCGCCGGCCAGGGCCTTGTCGAGCGAATACGTCGCCGACGAAGGATCCGTCCCCTCAACCGGCGGAGCGAGAAACAGCAATTCGACTTGGGGCGCGCGGGCGATCAACGCCGCGGCCTCCCCGCCCCAAAACGCCAGCGTGCGGCGCGTCGCGCGGTATTGATACCCAACCGCCAGTACGGCGGCCGAGAGGCCGAGGGCGATAAGAATCAAACTGACCAGCTTGCCGCGATTCATCCGGGTACACCAGACCGCTTCCCAGCCCCGTCCCTCACAGTATACTGTTCGGAAATCGATATCGCTGGGGAAACGAGGCTCGACGGAGGTTGGCGGTCGATCCGCTCCAAGCGGAACCCTAGCCCCCTGTATCTACTTGGGTTGGTTGGCGCATGGCGAACGAATTTGATCCGTATCGAGAAGCATTGGTCATGGAGATGACCACGGTCTGGCCGGACGCATTCGACGAGTGGGAACAAAACCGCCGTTTGGATGCCGAAGCCCGGTTGCATCAAGCGCCGCAGGAAGCGGCGGAACTGGAGTATGTGCGGGTGCATACCGGTTTCTGCCGGAAAATCACCGTTACGGAGTCGGACCTGGCGCGATTGGGCTTGGGGTAGGGCCGCCTGGCCGGAATGGCGTCTTTCGCGTAACTGACCCCGCGAGGTAATTCCTTGACCACCACTTCCCAGAGCGTTCGCGTCTCCCTAGGTCCGCGCAGTTACGACATTTTGATCGGCAAAGGGACGCTGGCCGCCTCGGGAGGTTTCGTCCAGGAGCGGCTGCGCACAGCCCGGGCCGTGATCATCACCGACGCGCGGGTCGAGTCGCCGCATGCCGCGGCGGTCGCCGCCAGTTTGTCGGAAGCGGGTCTGGCGGTGGATATTCTGGTCGTCGAGGAGGGCGAACCGACCAAGTGCGTCGCGGTGGCGGAAGCCCTGTGGAATAAGCTCCTGGACTTGGAGGTGGATCGCAAAACGGCGATCGTGGCGGTGGGGGGC
>JALHPA010000362.1 GCA_022842745.1 Pirellulales bacterium | reverse complement strand
CGGGGCGGGGGGGGGAGAACGATTCGACGGGAAAGTCGTCTGGGGAGTGGGAATCGTCGGCGGAGAAGGGGCGCTCGGACCAGGCGTAATCGCGGACGTCGAGTTCCTCGGTGGGAAGCTCGAGCAGGAACTGGCTGGGGACGGTCATGCGGGTCTGGCCGCGGAAGAGCCGGTAGCGGGCGGTGCTGAGGTGCAGCTCCTCCTGGGCACGGGTGAGACCGACAAACAGCAGTCGGCGTTCTTCCTCGACCTGGTCCGGGGATTCCTGGCTGCGTTCGTGGGGCAGGAGGCCGTCCTCGAGGGCGATGATGAAGACGACGGGGAATTCCAGGCCTTTGGCGGCGTGGAGAGTCATGAGGGTGACGCGGTCGTCGTCGACTTCCCAGGCGTCGGTGTCGTTGACGAGGCTGGATTGCTCGAGGAAGCCTTCGAGCTGGTTGGGGGGGGGATAAAGCTCGTCGAATTCGCGGGCGGCGGTGAGCAATTCCTCGATATTGGCGAGGCGGTCTTCGTCCTCGGCGGCGTCGGAGTCTTGGAGGACTTCGCGATAGCCGGATTCGACGAGGACGTGTCCCAGGATCTCCTCGACGGGACCGTGGACGACGAGTTGCAGCCGGTCGTAAAGCGAGACGAATTTGGCGACGGCGACGGCGGCGCGCTTGGGGAGGCTCTCGATGAGGCCGGCCTGTCGGGCGGAGTCGAGCAAGGTCAACTGTTCGCGGTCGGCGTGGTCGATGAGGCGCGCGACGGTGGACTTGCCGATGCCGCGGGGGGGGGTGTTGACGATGCGATTGAAGGCCACGCTGTCGCGGGGATTGTTGAGCAGGTGCAGGTAGGCGAGGACGTCCTTGATTTCCTTGCGCTGGTAGAACTCGACTCCGTTGACCATCTGGTAGGGGATGGCGTGTTCGCGGAGGGAGTGTTCGAGGGCTCGGGAGAGGGCGTTCATGCGGTAGAAGATGGCGAAATCGCGGGGGCGGCGGCGGCCGGCATGGATTTCGGCGGCGATGCGGATCGAGATCGCGTCGGCCTCGGCGCGCTGGTCGGGCTGGGTGGCCAGCGTGACGGGGAGGCCCTCGTCGTTTTCGGTGAAGAGCTTTTTTTGTTTGCGTTTTTTGTTGTGGACGATCAACTGGTCGGCGACGCGGAGGATGCGGCGGGTGCTGCGGTAGTTTTGCTCCAGGCGGACGACGGCGACGTTGGGATAGTCTTTTTCGAAGTCGAGGATGTTGCTGAGATTGGCGCCGCGCCAACCGTAGATGGACTGGTCCGGGTCGCCGGTGACGGCGAGGTTGGGGTGGTCGATCGAGAGGGAGCGGACGATGGCGTATTGGGCGAGATTGGTATCCTGGTATTCGTCGACCATGACGAAGCGGTAGCGCTCGTCGAGGCTGGCGCGAAGTTCGGGGTTGTCGCGGAGGAGGACGGCGACGTGCATCAGCAGGTCGTCGAAATCGACGGCGCCGGAGGCGAGCAGCTCGGCCTGGTAGCGGGGGTAGACTTTGGCCACGACGCTGCCGATGGGGCTGCCGGGGCGGGGCTCGTAGCGATCGGGGGGGACGAGGTTGTTCTTGGCCCAACTGATGGCGGATTGGACTCGCTCGGGGGTGGTGTGGGTCAGCTCCAGGCCGAGGGCGTCGATCGCGCGCTTGAGCGCTTGGAGGCTGTCTCCGGGATCGTAGATCGAATAATTCTCGGGAAGTCCGAGATAGCCGGCGTATTTGCGCAGCAATTGGGCGCAGAAGCGGTGGAAGGTGCCGACCCAGACGGCGCGGCCGGGGGCGAGCGCGGCCAAGCGGCGCTTCATCTCGTCGGCGGCCTTGTTGGTGAAGGTGAGGGCGGCCATCTGCCAGTGGGGGACGCCGTGTTCAAGCAGCCAGGCGATGCGGTGGGTCACGACGCGGGTTTTGCCGCTGCCGGGGCCGGCGAGGATCAGCAGCGGGCCGTCGACGTGGGTGACGGCGGCGCGCTGGGCGTCGGTCAAGGATTCGAGGAGTTGCGCGGACAAGGGGCGTTTGCCAGGGTGAAAAAGGGAGGGCTTACGGCCGCGGAGGACCTCTGCGCCTGTCGAAAAATGCCGTCGAGGCATTTTTCAACCGAGCCAAGTTCGCAGCAAGCTGCTCACGGCTCGCAAAATCCCGGCTTAACAGCCGTGATTTTGCGATCACATCCCTGTGATCGCGCGGCCCGTTGAATTTTTCAACGGGCGGCTATGGGCGGCCAGGCGTTCACTATAGGAGATAGCGGCGGATCTGTCGTCTGGGAGGCGTGCTAGCACGGGCAAAGAAAAAACCGAAAAATTTGTTCGCAAACGGGAGGCAGGTTGCTATACTGGCCACGATTCAGGGCGGAGGGAACCGCGATGCGGCGCTCTTTGCCGTGACGTACGAAGGCCATCTTCTTTTTTTGGGAGGGACCCCGATGACTCGCATTCCGTTGAATCCCGCGCTGAGCCGTGAGAGCGACATGAAGGCGCGGCTGGAGATGAGCACCGCCGAAATTGGGCTGTCGGTGCGGACGACGAATTGCCTGGAGGAGAAAGGGATCTTCACGGTCAACGACCTGCTGCACTCGACGCGGGAGGACCTGCTGAGCATCTCGAACTTTGGCGAGAAGACCTTGGAAGAGGTGTACAAGGCGCTTGAGGGCATCGGCTTCTATCGGCAGCACCGGCGGGAGGTTTCGCTGGTCTGAGGGCGCGACCTTCCGTGCGAGGCCACGAGCGACGCCTTGGCTGCCGGAATATCGGCCGGCGGGTCGAGGAGTCGCGCTGGGAATTGATGCGCGCCGCGCTGGCCGACGATTACTTGGCCGATGCTAAGTGTGTCGACGCTGACTGTGTCGACGCTGAGTAGATCGACGGCCCGCGCGGCCGCGCCTGGCGACCTGCCTGGCGGGATTATTCCTTGACCAATTCGACGCAGATGCCCCCTGCGCGGAGGGCTTTGTGCATGCGCGTGAACCAGAGTTCCTGGCGGGGGAGGAGGCCGACTTCGCGGCAGATGCGGAAGAGCTCCTGGCGGTTGTAGGTGCGGCAGTACCACATATAGCTGGTCCAGGCGCCGCCGAAGTTGTCTTCGGTGGTGAGGAGGAGCATGCGGCCGCCGGGGACCATGACGCGGGAGAGCTCTCGTAGTCCGTCCCGGGGATCGGGGAGGTGTTCGAGGACGTAGCCGCAGGTGACGCAGTCGAAGGCGGCATCGGCGAAAGGGAGGCGGGAGAGATCGGCGGCGAGGAAGGTCGGCCAGCCGGTCTTAAGCCGCTGACGGGCGCGGCGGAGCATCTCGGGGGAGAGATCGAGGCAGGTGATGCGTGCCTGGGCGTCGGCGTACTTGAGCAGGTGGCGGGCGATCTGTCCGGCGCCGCTGCCGACGTCGAGCAAGTTGCGGGCGCCTTTGAGGTCGAACTTTCGCTCGCGAAAGAGGCGTTCTCCCAAGGGGGCGTGGAGGGAGAGCATGCTACAGGTGGCGAGGAGGGCGCCTTTAGGGCCGGCGTACACCCCCCGGACTTTGCTGCGGTACTCGTCGTAACTGACGCGGCGAATGAGGTCGCGTTCCAAGAGCCGGTTGATGACGTTCTTGGATTGGCGCGGAGGCGCCTTTGTGCGGCTGGAACGGGGCGTTGTCGAGCGCTTGGCGGTCATAGCGGTTTCCACACGCGCTACGCAACAAGGAAGGAACAATGACGAACCGCAATGGCAAATCGTGTGCCGAATCTACTTGCTTCTTGCACTCATCCCTCTCCGACCACAAACAGCCAAGAAAACGTCGCCAGTGCGGACGGCGGATGAGCTGCACGCAGACCCGACTCCACGCAATGCGCGACGCACGGCTAGATATACGTACGGCGGTTGTAGATATACCACTCCAGCAGCAACACGCCTAGAGCCAGGAGGGCCAAATATTTCCAGCCCTGTAACCGGGAGGCGGCAAGTGCGGATTGACCCTGCACGTCGACGTAACCGATGCGGATGCTGTTTTCCGGCCGGGGGCGGATATCGCTTTCGCGGGCATCGAAGAGATTGACCGTGAATTGCTGAACGGGCCGCCCTTGCTCGAGCACCTCGTAGACGCCGAGTTCGTCCGTGCCGCCGAAATGGAAAGCGTTGCGGACTCCGCGCTGGAGCGTGGCGGTGCGGCCGGAGGGGGAGCGGACGGTCATTTCGCGGGCGGAGTCGCTGCGGAGCTCGACATTGGCGCCGGGGCGGACGCTTTCGGAGGCTAGTTGCCGGCTGCCGCCGCCAAGGTAACGGAGGGCTTCGAGGATCAGGGTCGGGAAGCTCTGGCGGACGTGCCAGGTGGTGTTGGCGAAGACCTCGCCGGCTTCGTTGCGGGCGAGCAGGGGAAAACCGAGAACGGCGTCCTCGAAGCCTTCGCGGGGACCGACGGCGAAGAGCAGGCCCTTGGTGGAATCGAGCAAGCGGGAGCTGCCGGGTGGGGGCAGGAGGGCCGTCGCCGAGCCGATG
>JALHPA010000361.1 GCA_022842745.1 Pirellulales bacterium | reverse complement strand
TCCGGCATTGCGACGGCGGTTGCGGCTGGAGGGGCCTGCGGCGCTGGCGTTCGACGATTTGATTGGCGAGGGGCAAATGGACGACGTGCAGCTTGTGGACCGCAGCCCGATCGGCCGCACGCCGCGATCGAACCCGGTGACCTACGTGAAGGCGTTTGACGACATCCGGCAACTGTTTGCCGAGACCCTGGAAGCGCGGACGCACAATTACACCGCCAGCCATTTCAGCTTTAACGCGGAAGGGGGACGGTGCCAACGCTGCCGCGGGGATGGACAGTTGCGGGTGGATATGCAGTTTTTGGCGGACGTTTACCTGGTTTGCCCGCAATGCCGCGGCAGCCGGTACCGGGCGGAAATTTTGAAAGTCTTGTACCGCGGGCGGAACATCGCCCAAGCGCTGGACTTGACGGTGCGGGAGGCGTTTGCCTTTTTTCGGGGATCGCAGAGGCTGCAAACACGGCTAAAGCAGTTGATCGACGTCGGCTTGGACTATCTGCGGTTGGGTCAGCCGGCGAATACGCTTTCGGGGGGGGAGGCGCAGCGGCTGAAACTGGCGGCGCACCTGGCGGCGGCCAAGCGATCGAGGACGTTGTTTCTGTTGGATGAGCCGACCACCGGATTGCATCCGTCGGACGTCGCGCGGTTGCTGGATTGTTTCGACGCCCTGTTGTCGGTGGGGCATTCGCTGGTCGTTGTGGAGCACGATCGGCAGGTTTTGAAGGCCGCGGACCATATCATCGATTTGGGTCCGGGGCCGGCGCAGGAGGGGGGGCGAGTGATGGCGGTGGGGACGCCGGAGGAGATTGCGGAGACGAACTCCGCCACCGGCCGAGTTTTGAAGCAGCTTTTGACCGAAACGGAGCGCTCGAATGGAAGTTGATTCAGGATCGGACCGGGGGGTGGCCGACTCGGCGGGTCGGGATGACTCTGGGGATGCGCTCGCCGGTCTGGAATTGGCGGCCGGGGAGATTAGTGGTCCTGTGGCGCGGATTTATGCGCGGGTCCCGGCGCGAACGGGTTTGAACGGGGCGTGGCTATCGGGAGAGCTTATCGGGCCCCATTCGGAGCTGGCGCGGACGTTGCCTGCGCGGTATCGATTCTTGCCGCTGCGGAGGGGAGCGGCGGAGGGGACCGAATTGGTGGCGGAAGCGGTCGTGCCGGAGCCTTGCAGGTGGAGTCCGGAGTCGCCGTTTTTGTATACGGCGCGGGTGGAATATCACGCACCGGGAGGCGACGGGGGGGGCGGAGAGGTAAGGCATACCGAGCGCACGACGGCCATCCGGTCGCTGGGAGTGCGGGGGAGGTCGCTATATTTGAACGAGGAGCGGAACGTCTTGCGGGGGGCGATGGTCGAGCGCGCTGACGAGGGGACGGTGCGCGCGGCGAAGGAGGTGGGTTGTTCGTTCATGGCGCGAAACCCGGACGACGCGGCGTGCGCCGCCGCGTCGCGGTTGGGGGTGTGGATTGTGGCGGTGCTCGACGAACATTCCGACGAGGGGAGTCGGTCGGACCTGGCAGCCGACCTGCGGCGGCTGGCGCGGTGGCCGGCGGTGGCGGCGGTGGTAGTGAGTTTGGCCGGGGAAAGGGATCTCGACCTGGGATATCGAGGCGGGATGAGGCCGTTGATTGCCGAGCGGTACCGCGGCTCGCCGATTTCGGGCGCGAGCCAGTTGTTGCTGTGCGACGCGCGGCCCTCGGCGGAGATGGGGCGGGCAATTGCGGCAATCGGCAAGCCAGTGATGATGCTCGACACCGGTTCCACGCCGACGGCGTGGCCTGAGATCCGGCGGGCGGTGGACCGATGGCAGGCGGAATGGGCGGAGTTCGGCGATTTTGCTGGTTATTTCGTGGGATTGTCCTGAAGCTCTCCGTCGAGCGCGGAAGCGGTCCGTGAGCTAGACTAATCGAGCAGTCGTTCGCTTCCCTGGCTGATTTCCGGTTGCGACGGATGCAGGGGTTCTTGCGGATGCCATGTCGGACGATTGCACGATGCTCGAACAACTCGCCGACCGTTGCGGGCGACTCTATTCCTTGCCGGCCGTCGCCGCGCAAGTGCTGGAACTGACGGATGCGCCGACGGTCGACGTGCGGGCGTTGAAGCAGTGCATCGAGAACGATCCGGCGCTGGCGGCCAAGATCTTGCGGACGGTCAACAGTTCGCTGTTTGGCCTGAGCCGGGAAGTTTGCGACCTGAACCAGGCCTTGGCGCTACTCGGGACGAACCCGCTGAAACTGTTGGTGCTGGGATTCAGTCTGCCGGAGGGGCTGCTCTCGGGAATTGACGGCGAGGCGTTGCGGCGATATTGGCATCGGACGTTGGTGAAGGCAGTGGCGGCCCGGGAACTGTGCCAGTCGTTCTGGCGGCAGAATGGCGATGAGGCTTTTCTGGCGGGACTGCTGCAGGATGTGGGGGAATTGGCGCTCTTGCAGGAGGTGGGGGGGGCTTACTACCGCTTTTTGGACACTGCTCTCTCTTCTTCGCTGGACGTGTCCGAGGCGGAGCAGCAGGCGATGCAGTTCGATCACCGGCAGTTGAGCGCGCGGCTGCTGGAGCGCTGGAACTTGCCGCGGACGCTGGTGCAGGCAGTCGGCGCGGGGCGAGATCCGGCGCGATGGGCCGCGTTGCCACCGCCGACCCGCACGGCAGCGCAGATCCTGCATCTGAGCGACTTATTGGCGATGTTGCTGGCGGAGAACCGAGCGGACGTGCTCGCCTGCTTGCTGGATGCGGGGCAAGCCTATCGGGGGCTTATGGCGGGCGATTTCGCGGTTCTGGTGGAGAACCTGCAACAAAGAGTGCAGGGCCTGGCCGAAATCCTGTCGTTGCAGTTACCGATTGGCGGCAACTACGACGCGCTATTGGCGGCGGCGCACGGGAAATTAGCGGACGCGGCAGCCGAGGCCGCCGTCCAGTTGCTGGCGAACCAAACGCGCCACGAGGGCGAAACGCTGCTGGCGGAGGCCCAGGCCCTGACCGCGGCGGTCCAGCAAATTGCAGGCGGACACAAACCGCTCCCGCGCTTTGAGGTCCCTTCTTCCAAGAGCGAGAACGGATCGGAGATGCCTACGCGGGCGACCCATCCGCTTTCAGCCGGGACCTCGCAGAAGGTCGCGACAAGAAGCCTGGCGCCGACCGACGCTGGCAAGCGTACCCGGTACTCGGTCGCGATGTCGGCCGCTGGGGATTCCATCGATCCGGGGTTTCTGGGCCGGCTGCAAGGGGCGGCCGCCGCGTGCCGCCAGGCACGGTCGCCGCTCAGTTTGTTGTTGATCTCGATCGACGCCTTCGACGAGGTGGTGCTGCGGTGCGGCGCTAGCGGCGCCGAAGAACTGGTGACGGCAATGCAGGGCTGGTGCAAAGCGCTGGATTGCGGAGGATCGAACGTGATCCGGTTGCACGACGCGGAATTGGCAATGATCGCGCCTGGGTGCGACCGGCAGGGGGGGGTGGGTTTGGCGAATCAACTGGTGCGAAATGCGGCGCAATGGGCTGGCGAGCGGCGTCCAGGGGGGGGGATGCTGACTTTGAGCATCGGACTGGCGTCGGTCGCGCTCGTGCCGAAGAATTTTCCCGTGGCCGATCTGATCACGAGCGCCGGGCGGTGTTTGAGCGCCGCGCAGATGTCTGGCGGCGGGGCGATCAAGAGCATTGAGATTTTTTGAGGCCGGTCGAAGCGGCGCCTGAGACTACGGCATGACGGCCAAGATCTCATCCTCGCTCATGATTAGGAGAGTTTCTCCGTCCACGGCGATCTCCGTGCCGGCGAACTTCTGATAGAGCACTCGGTCGCCCTCGCGCACCTGGTGGGGGACTCGCTCGCCGTCGGCCAACAGTCGACCATCGCCAATGGACAAGACCCGCCCCTGTTGCGGTCGCTCGCGGGTCGATTCGGGGAGGGCGATGCCAGACCGGGTGGCAGCATCGGGTGTAGCGGGACGAACTACAATTTTGTCGCCAAGAGGGACGACTTTCACGGTGGCATGGCTCCTGGGATAAGCAGAGGCAGTCAGGGGGCGCCATTCGCTATCGCGGGCGCAAGCCATGCTGCATCATCGACGCCCGCCGATTCTTGCAAGTGGAGGGGACGGACGCAAGCGCCTGGGGCAACAAAAGTCGAGACGCGATCGCAACGCGGGGAGGGGAACGAGCGGACGGTCCCACGCGCGGGGGCGCTTTGCGCGCAGGAATAAATCGCAATGGCGGCTGGACGTTCCTGCGGCGGCCGAACCGGACTAGCGAATGCTCATATCGCAACTCAGGCCGCCGGCCGCTGGCACGTAGGCCGCGCGAACGTAGTCGGCGACCATGCGGTGGGAACTGAAACGCCAGGCGAGCGAGGCGATCGAGTTGACCATTCGCTGGATCCAATGCCGGGGGAGGCCGTCGCTGTCGCGATCGTAGAACAAGGGGACGACTTCATGTTCGAGGACGCGGTACAGGTCCTCGCCGTCGCGGCGGTCGCCGATTT
>JALHPA010000360.1 GCA_022842745.1 Pirellulales bacterium | reverse complement strand
GCATGTGCCTATCGTACCGCGGCCGTGCGTGCTTCGGCCATCCCGAGATCGACCTCCGTTCCTGTCATTCTCCCTACCATGTCCTTATCCCGGGTCTTGCCATGACTTCACCTGGCCCCGCGCCGACTCACCGGTTCTCCGATCGAGTGGCCGATTACGTGCGCTTTCGTCCAGGGTATCCGCCGGACGTATGGGAGGTTCTCGAGCAAGAAACCAGGTTGTCGGACCTGTCGGTGGTTGCGGACGTAGGGTGCGGGACCGGAATCTCTAGTAGCCTGTTCCTCGATCATGGATGTCGCCTGCTGGGAATCGAGCCCAACGCCGCCATGCGCGCCGCGGCCTGCGAACAGCACGCCTCGAATCCGCGGTTCCAAGCGATCGCAGGAACGGCCGAGGCCTCGGGCCTACCCGATCAATCCGTGGACTTCGTGGTCTCGGCGCAGGCCATGCATTGGTTTGACCGGGAAGCCTGCCGGGCCGAGTTCGCACGCATCCTGCGCCGCGGCGGTTGGGTTGTTTTGCTCTGGAACACGCGCCGCACCACGCCGGGATTCATGGCGGAGTACGAGTCGTTGCTGTTGCGATACGGAACCGACTACTCGCAGGTCGACCACCGATCGATTGACGAGAATAAGCTGGCGGCATTTTTCCGTCCTGGCGGATTTGCCACGCGCCGCTTCGACAACCGTCAAGAGCTCGACCTGGCCGGATTGTACGGCCGGGTAATGTCCTGTTCCTACATCCCCCAGTCAGGATCGCCTCCCCATGAAGAAATGACGGCGGACTTGCAGAAGTTGTTTGACCGGTATCAAGTCGCGGGAAAGGTCCGGCTGGAGTACGACTGCGAATTGCACTGGGGCCGGCTGTCTGAGGCAGGTTAGTCGGGCCGCATCGCTTTGCGAACCAGATCGGCGTCGAAATAATTGATCGACATGCCTGAGTCGATAACGATCTGCTGGGCGTTGATCCCGCTAGAACGGGGACTGAGCAGAAACGCGGCCACGTTAGCGACCTCCTCGGTTTGTACGGCGCGCTTGCGCAGCGTCGCCTGTTCGGCGAACAGATAGGACTCGACGTAACCCGGAATTCCCGCCGAGGCGCTAGTCTTGAGTAGGCCGGCGGCAACGGCGTTGAAGCGAATCTCGGAAAATCGACTGAAGGACTTGGCGAGAAATGCCAAGGAGCTGTCCAAGGCCGCCTTGACGGGGGCCATGTACCCGTAATTCTCGCTTGCCATCCGGGTGGTCGAAATGGAAATCGCAACCACGGAAGCCGCCGAATCCAATTGGTCGCGAAGGGCGTTGCAGAGCGCAATCAACGAGAAGCAGGAGACGTCGACGCAACGCAGAAACGCCTCGCGGGGGGTCTCGTGGAACGGCCGCCCCCGTTCCTGATACTCGGCAAATGCGATCGAGTGTACGAGGCCGTGAAACTTTTGCCCGGTGGATAACAGATCGGACGCCAGTTTTTCGATTTGAGCGGGAAACTCGACGTCGCAAACGAAAACCGGCCTATTTGGCGCCAGGCGGCTGACGCTTTCCTGCCGGCTGGCGGATCGCACGACGTAGAACACGTTCGCCCCTGCTTGCTCCAGCACCTGGCCGATATGGTAGGCGACGCTTTTGCGGTTGGCGACGCCGAACACCAGAATCGCTTTCCCTTCAAGTTGCAAAAATCCCATGTTCTAAAAACCGGCCCTCATGGCGGCAAGTTGCGGACCCGTTCGGCCCAAACGCGGATCGCTACGCGGTGAAGGGATTATCGCGGCGCTCCGCTCCGATGGTGGTAGTTTCCCCATGCCCAGGGAGCACAAGCGTTGCATCGGGGAGGGAATACAGCTTCTCGTGGATGCCGCGGATCAGCAGCCGATGGTCTCCCCCCGGAAAATCCGTCCGCCCGACGCTTCCAGCGAACAACACATCCCCGCCAAACACGACCGGCGGGTCTCCCTCGCGCCAGATAAAGACCACGTGTCCAGACGAGTGGCCCGGAATCTCGCGCACAAGCAGATCAAACCCGGCGTAGGAAATTTGCTCGCCGTCCGAAACCGTTTGATCGGCGGGCGGACTCGTCAGAGGCAGGCCGAACAAACCGGACAGGTTTTCTCGCGGTTCCTGGAGCTTGAACGCCTCTCGGTCGCCGATAATCAACGGACAGTCGGGCCATTTGTCCTTCAGTGCCTGGTTGCCGGCGACGTGGTCAAAGTGGGCGTGGGTGTTCAAAATCGCGGCGGGGTGAAGCTGGCGCCGATCCAGCTCCTCGATGATCGCATCCGGCTCAAATCCGGGGTCTACGACCAGGCAGTCGCCCCGGTGGTCCAGCCAGGCCAGGTACGAGTTCTGAGCAAACGGCTGGGAAACAATGGTGCGGAAATGGCAGGTCGAACCAGACAAAAACTGATCTCCCAGGCATTGGAGAGGTGGGATAAAATGGGACGGCTGCGGTTGGCGTAAACTAGGCAAGCTCAAGTCGACTGGTAAGGTCCTATCGGCCGAGCGAATCATTGTAATTGTTTCCCGCGCCAAAGGCGATAATCCGAACAGCGCGCGTTTGGCTGGGAGTTGCAAGGCGGTATTTCACGGAGGTTGCCGCGGAAACGAAATCGGCAGCCGGCAGCGATTGGCCCAAAGAAGATATGGCACGGCAGTTGCAAAGCCCCGGGGGCAACTACTGCGCGATGCCGCTTGTGACGCTGGCCGCCGCGGTAGCGTCCAAGGTATTGACCCCAAGGTGCTGGCCGACGGTTGGCGATCCGCTCGGACGAGCGGCGCAACGGCTCAGCAGAATCGACATTCGACCGGTGGGCGGCCCATAACAAAGGAGTAATTGCATGCCCAACTCGATCCTTAATCGTTGGATATCCCGCGTCGCGGCCGCCATGCTGGCGGTCGGGACGATCGATTCCTTGTCGCACGCCCAGCAAGCAGGGCCGGGAGGGCCACCGGCGGGGGGCCAGGTCGCTCCAATCCAATCCACGGGACATCCCCTGGAACCGGCATTGGCCGTGGCGCATAAGGGCCTCAAGAACATTGAGGAGAATATCAAGGACTATACCTGCACGCTGGTCAAGCGGGAGCGGATCAACGGAACGTTGACCGAACACGAGTACATGTTCACCAAGGTCCGGCACCAGCCGTTCAGCGTGTACATGTTCTTTCTCAAGCCGGAAGAGATCGCCGGGCGGGAAGTCATCTATGTCGCCGGGCAGAATGACGGGAACCTGATCGGGCATGAAGGGAAGGGACTGGCTAGTCTGGTCGGCGCCGTTCCGCTGAAACCGACCGCTCCCATGGCGATGAAAGGAAACCGCTATCCGATCACCGAAGTGGGGGTCAAGAACCTGACGAAGCGGTTGATTGAAGTCGCCGAAAACGACATGCGGTATGGCGAATGCGAAGTCAAATTCGTGCCCAGCGCCAAGGTCAACGGGCGGGTATGCACCTGCATCCAAGTGATGCATCCCGTGCCGCGGAAGAACTTTCTGTTCCACCTGGCGCGCGTCTATATCGACGACGAAATGAATCTGCCCATTCGGTACGAGGCCTACGATTGGCCGAAGGAACCGGGTGGCCAGCCGCTGCTGACCGAGGAGTACACCTACGTCAATTTGAAGACGAATGTCGGCTTAACAGACGCCGATTTCGATTCGCATAACCCCAAGTACAAGTTTTACAAGCGTTGAGGCGCCTCGCCTCCCCCATGGCCAACTTTCGGGCTATGGATGCGATGCATTCGCTCGACGTTTGAGATAGAATTCAGCCCACGCATTGCTTGCCAATCGCGTGGGCATTTTTTTTTGTAGGGGATAGCGGTCTGCCCGAGAGGCGGCCTTTTCCGCCTGGATTGGACGCCAAATATGGGCGATTACAGCTTCAAATTGGCGGATTGCGACACCGAGTTCGAGCAAATCCATCGCTTGAATTACCGCACCTTTGCCGAAGAGGTGCCCCAGCATGAGGCGGATGGCACAGGCAAGCTGGTCGACAAGTTCCACGCTCGAAACAAGTACATCGTCGCCTTGTGCGCAGGACAGTTGGTGGGAATGGTCTCTTGGCACGACCAGCCCCCCTTCTCCGTAGCCGCCCGGCTTCCGGAGGGTCGAATTCTCTGTGAGCCGGGCATCCGGCCGGCGGAGATCCGATTGCTGGCGATCGATCGGTCCCACCGCGGGCGTCAAGTGTTTAGCGGCCTAATGAGAGCGCTTTTTCGCGAATTGCAGGCGCGCGATTACACCCACTGGTTCATTTCGGGGGTTGCGGAGCGAACGGGAATGTATGAGCGCCTGGGCTTTCAGCCGCTTGGTCCAGCGGTGCCAGATGGCAGGGCGAAATTCGTGCCGATGTCGGCAGCGGCCGCCGCGATGCGTCAGCGGTGGAACCGTGTCATGGGGCGTCAGGAGATCCAATTCCTTGCCCGAAATGGTGCTGGCCGGCATTAACGACGCTCGATCTTGAGAAAGCCCGTTCGCAGGAGAAAATGCCTCGAACCGCCGCAGG
>JALHPA010000359.1 GCA_022842745.1 Pirellulales bacterium | reverse complement strand
AGGCGGCAAAATCCTTTTCCGCCGCGGCATCCAATTTGGCCAGTTCGATTCCGGCCTCGGCGCTTTCGCCGGAATGACAATCGAGGCAATATTTCCGCACGAAAGGAGAGACCTTGGAGGTAAACTCGCTGGCCGAAGACGCTGCCGGCTCGGCCCCGACAGCGTCTAATGTTACGGAATGGTCAGCGACCAGCGCCCCAACAAGGCCGACGACGACCACCGCCGCCCACAGCCAATGGCGCGATGCCGAACAGCATGGGATCGGGCGGAGGGCCATGAAGTACCTCTTGCGAAGGGCGGAAAAAGCTCCGCCGGGACCGCGGCTCAGTTCGGAAGGACCAATGGCACGAAGGAAACCTACTGTGCCACTGGCATTTTAAGGCAAGACCTTCATTTAAGCATACCCACACCGTCGCGTCCAGGTTTCTAAAAAAGTGGAGTGCGTGCCAAACGGTCCTCGCGTTTTTGACTTGTATGGCGATAGCGGCTTCCATCAGAGAGTCCAGTTGCGACTGGCATCGATAATGGCCAGCCATTAGCCATTCGGGGTTCTTGACGTCCCAACGCCGACCCCGCCCTGGTGCAGCGGCGTCGTCTTGCATTGTGCTCACGCACAACCTAATTGTGGTCGTAGTAGGCGATGCTGGCCGCGCATGGATCGATTTGGCGACCGTTGTTACGGACTGGTGGTACCAGCCGAACGGCAATTAGAATGAAGTCGCTGCACCAAGGCAAAAATACTGAAGCTTTCCCTTTGGGAACGGAGTCCAATGCTTTCAAGATCATCGCCGCTGAGCTTCGGTAGTTTGGCGGCGTGAATCGTTTTTTGAGGACCTTTCGGTGTGGCAATGCATGAAATGCTGGGAGTCGGTCGAGGATCCGTTCAACGTGTGCTGGAGCTGCGGCACTTCCCGCGACGGAGTGGAGGATCCGGCATTCGAGAAAGTTGAGGGGGCCGACGTCTCAACCAGTTCTGAGGCCTTCTGTCTCGTCGACTCGACAATCCCCTCTGAACCGCCTCCTGCGGAGCACGCAACCGACGGCCTACCGGCCTGTGCCGTTTGCGGCGGCGCCCGCGAAGAGGGATTTCTTCGGGACATCTTCGAGGGGGGCGCTAAGCCAGGCAGGTGGATCGAGGGTAAGCCGGAGCGGTCTTTCTGGAGGGGGACCAATACCGGGGACCGTCGGAGCTTCCGCGTCCAGGCGTTTCGGTGCGTTGAGTGTGGCAGGGTGGAGTTGTTCGCGCGGGAATCGAGCGAGTTTCCAGAGTAATTGGGGCGGCGCAGTTGTGGCCGCGATCTGATGACAAGTTCCACCTACAGCGCGATCAGCATTGGGCTTGCGATTGCGGCGTTGGTTGCCTTATTGGTCATGGTCGCCTCGCTGGTCTTCATGATCACGAAATGGAGGACTTCCTCGCGGCGGGGGAACGCGATCCGAGCGCTGATCTCGCTGGCGGTGATTCTGGCTTGCTTTGGCACGCAACAGGCGATTCTGTGGTGGGTGTTTCTGCCGGCGCTGGGCCGGGAGAAAATGGCGGAGCTAAACGCGTCGCGCGCCAAGAGAGTCGAGGCGACGACGTTCGTGAAGGTCGGCGAAACGATGCCTGGGTTCAGCTTGACGACGATCGACGGCGAGACCGTCGTTCTGCCGATGCTGGGGAAGGTGGTGCTGGTCAACTTTTTTGCGACCTGGTGCGGGCCGTGCCAAATGGAACTGCCCCACATCGAACGCATCTGGTCGGACTTCAAGCAGGACGACCGCTTTCGGCTGGTTGTGATCGGTCGGGAGGAAACGGCAGAGACCGTGCGGGAGTTTCGCCAGAAACGGGGATTCACTTTTCCCATCGCCGCCGATCCCGAACGGAGCGTTTATTCGCTGATCGCGACAGAGTCGATTCCAAGAACCTTGATCGTGTCGGCGGAAGGACGGGTTGTGTACTCGAACCTTGGCTTTTACGAGACGGATGTCGAGGAAATTCGGGCCGAACTGAGGAAGCAGCTTGGGACGCTACGGTAAGTCGTGACCGCGAACGGCGGCGGGGCGGTGTGATAGGGGAAGGTGCAGTTCGTGGTCGACGTGGTCTTGACGAGGGGACCGCGTTCCGGCCGGACGGTTCGCAGGGGCGGAGTTGGCCGAAACACTCGATCGCACGCAGACTAATGACGGGCAATGGGGATTTAGTGATAGATGGACGACTCAACCAAGATCTGGCGCTACTTGGACATATCGAAGTTCATCGCCTTGTTGTCCAGAGGGATCCACTTTACCCGACCGAATGCATTCTGTGACAATTGGGAAGGGGCGTGGGGTGTGAAAAATGTTATTCGGTTTCGTGAGGAGTATTTTGGCCGTCCCGAGGAGGGCGCCACTGAATGGAATGCCCGGGTGGCCGAGAAGCGCCGACGGCTCAATAAGGTTGGGCTCAGCTGCTGGCACCGGTCCAAATGCGAGTCTGCAGCACTTTGGGAATTCTACATGCCAAAGGGTCAGGGAGTGGCCGTACAATCCACGGTTGGACGAATTACGACTGCCATTGCCGCAATAGACCGGACCATCGAAGTAATCGAGGTGGCGTATGCCGACTTTCTATCGGAGGAATTAGCTCCCGAACCGAGCATCCTGCTGTCTCATAAGCGGCCTGAATTTCAACATGAAAGTGAAGTTCGCTTTCTTCTGCGGTTCACCGAGGACGAAGAGAAGGCCATCGATATGTTAGAGCAGGTTTACGACGAAACGGACACCCGTTGGATTTCTCTGTCGCCCGTAAATGGAGGACTCGTCCGCTCTGGACCCGGAATCGGCGTAATGGATCGGACGGCAGTTGACCGCGCGACACCAGTCGGCGTTCACCTTCGGATTCCGGCCGCCTCAATTATCGAGAAGATTTATCTTGCGCCGAAAGTTGGGCAGCCTACCCGGTACGCTGTTCTTGACGTTGCCGAGAAGTATGGGCTGGACCGACAATCAATCTGCGTGTCGAGCATCGACATGATTGCGCCCGATCGACTCAAGTTCTTTCCGTAGGAAACGACCGGTCCGTCGTAAGTTCAGAAATTATATACGGTCGGCCATTGTTACAGTACGCCGGTTTGATCTATGTCCTCTACCGGCGTGGCGTTGATTGAGGGGTGGTTTGCGGAGCAGGGGTGGAGGCCGTTTGCTTTTCAGCGGGAGGCTTGGGAGGCATATGCGGCGGGGCGGAGTGGGTTGGTCCACGCGCCGACGGGGATGGGGAAGACGTATGCTGTGTGGATGGGACTGGTGGCGGAGTGGTTGGGGCAGCAATCAAGCGATGGGGCCGAGCGAAAGCCGGGGCGGGGCAAGAATCGGACGCAGCGGCGGATGGAGTCGGCGCCCTGCCGGGCGGTGTGGCTGACGCCGATGCGGGCGTTGGCGAACGATCTCGTAAAGTCGCTCGAAGCGCCGATTGAGGCGTTTTCGCTCCCCTGGTCGCTGGAGATGCGGACCGGCGATACGTCGAGCAGTGTTCGGGCTAAACAAAAGGAGCGCTTACCGACGGCGCTGGTGACGACGCCGGAGAGCCTGACGCTGTTGCTGACTTATGCCGACGCGCGGGAGAAGTTCGCGGGGCTTCAGTGCGTCGTGGTGGACGAATGGCACGAGCTGTTGGGAACCAAGCGGGGGGTGCAGACGGAACTGGCGCTGGCGCGATTGCGGGCCTGGCGGCCGGAAATGCGTGTTTGGGGACTGTCGGCGACGCTGGCCAATTTGGAACAGGCGGCGGAAGTGCTATTGGGCATTGCGCCTACGGCCGCGACCAAGGGCCGGAAGGGGCGGGGATCGAATTCGCGCTCGAAAACGACGCAACCTGTCGAGAAACAGGGATTGACCGCGCCGGTATTGATCGCCGGAGAGGATGCCAAGTCGATCGAGATCGAGACTGTGTTGCCGGAGTCGATCGAGCGGTTTCCGTGGTCGGGCCATCTGGGAGTGCGGCTCTTGCCGAAGGTGATCGAGGCCTTGGAGCGTGCCCGCACGACGCTGGTGTTTACCAATACCCGCTCGCAGTGCGAAATTTGGTTTCGGGAGCTGCTGAAGGCGCGGCCGGATTGGGCGGCGGAGATAGCAGTGCATCATGGCTCGCTGGATCGCAAATTGCGCAGCTACGTGGAATCGCGGCTGCGGGAGGGGACGATCCGCTGCGTGGTTTGCACTTCGAGTTTGGACCTGGGAGTGGATTTTTCCCCCGTGGACCAGGTGATCCAGATCGGCAGCCCAAAGGGAATCGCGCGGTTGCTACAACGGGCCGGTCGGAGCGGGCATCAGCCGGGCGCCACGAGCCGGGTGGTCTGCGTGCCAACGCACGCTTTGGAACTGGTGGAGTTCGCGGCCGCCAGGACCGCCGCGGCCGGACGGAAACTGGAAGGGCGGGAGCCGATCCATTGTCCGCTCGACGTGCTCACACAGCATCTGGTGAGCATGGCGCTGGCCGGAGGATTCGTCGAGGAGGAATTGCTGGCGGAGGTACGCACCACGCACGCATTTCGGA
>JALHPA010000358.1 GCA_022842745.1 Pirellulales bacterium | reverse complement strand
AGCCACCCCACTGGCGGTTTTTTGGGGTGGGCGCGGAATGGCATACTGTACAAGATGACAGATGTGGTGGTTCAAAATCTAGGGGCCGAGATTTTGTAGGCGGCGGCCGTCAGTATTTTGGGGAGAGGTATTGCTGTTTTTCGGCGTCGGTGAGGGGGCGGCCGGCGGTTTGGAGGGCGAGGCGGACGAGGTCGCGCCAGTCGAGGGGCCAGACTTGGACCTTGCCTTGTCCGTCGCTGGTGAAGAGGCGCTTGCTGTCGGGGGAGAAGACGAGGCCGCCGATGCGAGTCGCTGGATCGGCCGAGGAGGTGGATGGGTCGCGGAGGATGACGCTGGCCGCGCCCGGCTGGGGGAGGGTGAGATCCCAGAGGCGGAACGGGCTGGATTTCGCGCTGCCGATTGTGACCAGGAAGCGGGAGTCGGGGCTGAAGGCGACGTGGGTGAACCAGTCGTCGGCGGCCAGGGGGCGCCGGGGGGCGAAGGGCTTGGATGAGGCGAGGGAGTAGAGGCTGCCTGCGTGGCCGTTGTGAATATGGACCCAGCGGCTATCGGGGCTGAACTTGATGCGATCGGCGATGGAATGGGAGGCAGCGAGCAGTTCGTCGGGGGACCAGATCTGGCCGCCGGGTTTCAATTCGACGAAGTGGGGTTCGTCGCGGGCGAATCGGCCGATTTTCGTCATAATCGCCAGCCATCGGCCGTCAGGCGATGAGCGATCGATCGTCCAGGTGGGGCGATTCGCGTCGTTGAGGTCGGTCTCGCTGCGGAAGCGTTCGATGATGGCAGGCATTGTCAGGCGTTGGGGCGATGCCATAGGGGAGGGGGACGCGAAGTCGCAGGCCACGATGCCCTTCCCCGGCGACTCTAAGAGCAGCCAGCGGCCGTCTTTGCAAAGGGGGAGATCGTCGGCGGGGAGGAAGTGAGGGGGGAGGGCGCCTGGGACGACTTGCGGTTCGAGTGGGCCGGGGGGACCGGACAAGCGCCAGGCGAGGACGGATTCCTCGGGTCCGAAGGTGAGGAGCCAGCCGCCGCGGATGGTGAGGCGGCAGGTGGTGCGGCGGGCGGAGGTTTGGATTTCGTAATAGGGTTTGGCGAAGGGTTCGGGGGCGTCGAGGTCGAAGACGCGAATTTGGTAGCCAGGTTCGGTTTGGATGGCCCAGCGGCCATCGGAGCTGATGCGAGGGCCGCGGACTTCAGGGATTCCGGAAAGCGAGACGGTTTCGCGCTTGCCGCCGCGGGTGCGGACCTGGCTTGCGCCTTTGGCGAGCGGCTGGGCGAAGAAACGAATGGACGGGGTGGTATCTACGTATAGAAGTTCCGTCGGGAGTCCTTCCAGGATGCAGCGTTGACCGCGGAAGAGGGCGATGGGGGAGCGGATCGTGCCGAATAGCCAGTGCGCGAGCTCTGGTTGCGAGCGGATCGCCTCCCAATGTTCGATGGAGGAGCGGAGCGAGTTGGATACTGGGGCCTGGGCGTTGCGGGGATGCCAGCGCTCGAGGGTCCAGAGTTTGACCCGGTGGTCGTTGAATTCGACGAGGCGTTGCTGGGCGGGATTGAGGACGAGATTGCGCTGATTGGGGCCCCAGGTGAGATCGGGCGAGCCGGGGAGGGTGATTGGGACGGACGCGGGAGCGGGGTTGGCGCCGAGGGGCCAGGTGCGGATGTCGCCGGAATAGCTAACGGCGCGGATCCAGGCGTCGTCTGGCCCGAAGATCAGCCGTTGGGTGGGGCCTTCGGCGCCGCGGAAGAGCAGGACGGAGGGATTGGAGCCGAGTTTTGAAACTTCGGTGCAGGCGATGTCGACGCCGTTGACGATTGCGGCGAGGTACTTTCCGGAGGGGCTGACGCAGAGGCCGCGCGACTGGCCCGAGGGAAAGCGAAACGTCTGGGGGGGGCGGTCGTCGAGCGGGCCGCCAGTTAGGGCGACGTTGGCGTTCGGCGCGAGGACCTTAACCGAAGGAGGCGGGTCGGGGTTGAGGCCGTAGACGGCGCAGCCGCCTAAGGCGTCGAGCGCGAAGAACGACTGGCCGTTGGGGTGGACGGCGAACTCCATTTCTCCGCCGACGAGCTTGATGGTCTTCGCGGGGGGGGCGGGATGGCGGGGATCGAGATCCCAGATATTGATCTCAAAGAACGGAAGGATCTGCAAGAGCCGGGTTCCATCGGGAGTGAAAAGGAACGTCGTCTGATCGGTTGGCAGAGGTCGTGGCAGCTGGGCGTTGCTATCGAGCGTGCATGCGCGTTCGCTGGCGGGGATGTCGGCTTGGGTGAGGTCCCAGATGCGGCAGCCATGATCGGATTCGAGCGCTAGCCAGCGGCTGCGGGGATCGAAGGCGTGGTTGGAGTGGGTGGTAACGACTTCCAGTACTTGGGAGGGATCGCCGTCCGGGGAAAGGCGCCAGAGCGTCAGCTTGGTGAGAGGGTGACTTTCGGGGACGGGTTGATCCGTCACGATCGCCATCCAGCGGCTGTCGGGGCTGAACGAGCACTTGCGCAGGCGGGCATTGGGGGCGGGAAGGCTTAAGCGGTGCTGGTCGAGAAGCGAGCCTTGGAGGTTGTGGCGGAGAGCGAGGAGGTTCGCGGGACTGGCCTGCGTTGCAGGGGGCTGGGTCAGTTCTGGCCCCACGAGCCAGCGGCCGTCGGGGCTGATGTAGAACGAGTCGGTCGCCAACGTAATAAACTCCCGAGTGCGGTCGAGGGTTGTGGCGGTGACGGACTCGGCGTTCAGGTCCCAGCGCTTGAGACCGAATTGATCGCGGGTGAGAAGGTAGCGGTCCGAGTTGCTGTGTGCTGGGAGGGGGAATCCTGAGCGGTCGAATTGGAGCCGCACCGCTCGGAGAGCCTCTTGAACGGGGAGGGGCAACATTGCGCGGATGGCATCGTGGTCGAGATGGCCGCGGGCGGCGATCCAAACAGGGGGTTCGAGGGCTGCGAAGAAGTCGAGGGCGTTCTGGACTTGCGACACGTCTACGCCGGCCGCGAGGGTGCGGGGGGAACCGCCGACGACGGAGAGGGCATCGCGGAGGGCTTGTTCGGCGGCCAGCAGGCGCGGCTCTCCGTGGCGGGTGGTGTGGCGGATGCTTTCGACCGCCAGGAGCAAACTGCGTTGGGGGAACTGGGAGAGGACTTCGCGGGATTCGGAGGCGAGGCGGAGGGCGGTGGCGATGTGGGCGGAGCGTTCGGCGTCTTGGCGCTGCTGGCGTTCCCGCTGCTCGGCTTGGGCGGCGGCTTGGGCTTTGGATTTTGCGTCGGCGGCGGAGGCGAGAGCTTCTATGGCGCTCGTTTTTGCCTGGGCGGCGGATAATTTCGCGGCTTGTTCGCTGGTGGCCAAAGCGGAGGCACGTTCGGAGGATTCCAAGGCGAAGTAGGAGGCGACCGACGCGCCGAGGACCAGGGAGAGAGCGACGGCCGCTAGGAGGCCCGCCGTTACCGGCTGCCGCTTCGCCCAGCGCCAGGCGCGCTCGGCGGCGCTGACCGGGCGGGCGAGGATTGGTTGGCCGGAGAGGAAGCGGCGGAGGTCTTGGGCGAGGGCCTGGGCCGTGGGGTAGCGCTTGGCCGGGTCTTTGGCCATGGCCTTTAAGCAAATCGTCTCCAGGTCGCGGGGTATGCGGTTGTTGAGCTTGCGGGGGCTGGGCGGCTCATCGTTTAGGATTTGCACGACCAGCATGGCTTTGCTGCCGCGGAAGGGGAGTTCGCCGGTGAGCAACTGGTAGAGAATGACGCCTAGGGAGTACACATCGCTTCTGGCATCGGCCTGGTGTCCGTGGCCGCGGGCTTGTTCGGGGGACATGTAGGCCGGGGTGCCGAGGACCTGGCCATCGACGGTCATGGTGATTTCGCCGGCGTCGCGCTTGGCCAGGCCAAAGTCGGTGATCTTGGGGACCAGCGAGGTGGGGGGATCGGCGGCGGCGTTAGAAGGGGGGGGAGCGGTCGAGCGGCCGGAGGAAGAGCCGGCGCCCGCCTTCTCGATCAGGATGTTGCCGGGTTTGAGGTCGCGGTGGACGACCCCTTTCTGGTGGGCGTGCTCGATGGCGTCGGCCACATGGGCGATCAACTCCGCCGACTCGCGGGGCGAAAGGGGGTGGGCTTCCAGCCATTCGGCTAAGGTTGCGCCAGGGATGAACTCGCTGGCGATGAAGATGGTGTCGCCGTCGCGGCCGACTTCGTAGACCTGGACGATGCCTGGGTGGCTAAGCTGGGCGGCGGCTCGGGCATCGCGGAAGAAGTACTCGGCCTCTTCGGGGGTGACTTGTCCGCGGCGGGGGATCTTGAGGGCGACGGTGCGGCCGAGGACGGTGTCGTGGGCTTTCCAGACGATGCCAAAGGCGCCTTGGCCGACCTGGTCTAGAAGATCGAAGTGGGCGACTTTGCGGACCTTGGCCTGGTGCGTGTGGGTGGTTTCGTTGCTGACCAGGCTGAAGTTGCTGCCGCAACTGGGGCAAGTGAGATCCGAGAGGACCGCCTGCTCGACGACCTCGATTGGCGCGCGGCAGTGGGGGCAGCGGATGTGCATGGGGG
>JALHPA010000357.1 GCA_022842745.1 Pirellulales bacterium | reverse complement strand
CGTTCCGCCCTCCGCCGTCTCCGTCGTCTGTGCGAGTGCCTCGGGGCTCTCGCGCTACGACGTGGCCGAGCTCCACGCGATCGAGCAGCTCTTCGGGACGAACGTGGCGATCGCTGCGACGACCACCGCCGGAACAAACCAGCCTGCTACCGCATCGGCCAGCCGCTGGATCGGCGCCCGGCTCCGCTGGGCTTCGGCGACCAACCGAACGATTTGAGCCAGCAGCGTCTCCGCGCCGACCCGCTCGGCCCGAATCTCCAAACTTCCGTTGCCGTTGACGCACGCGCCAATCACTCGGTCGCCGGGACGTTTTTCCACCGGCAGCGATTCCCCCGTAACCATCGACTCGTCCACCGCGCTGGTTCCAACCAGCACCACGCCGTCGACGGGAATCTTCTCCCCCGGCCGCACGCGCAGACGGTCTCCCACCTTCACCCAATCCAGCGGCACGTCCTCCTCGCGACCCTGCTCCTCGATCCGCCGCGCGATCTTGGGCGCCAGCGACAGCAGGCTGCGCAGAGCGGTCGAAGTTTGGCCGCGGGCACGCAATTCCAGCACCTGGCCCAGCAATACCAGCGTGATAATCACGGCCGCGGCCTCAAAATACGTAGCCGGATTCCCGGTGTGCGGATCGCGGAACGACGAGGGAAACCAGCCTGGGACGACCGTCGCGGCCAGGCTGTGCAGGAAGGCCGCCCCCGTCCCCAGCCCGATGAGCGTGAACATGTTCCAGTGTCGATTGACGAGCGATTGCCAGCCGCGCTGAAACAACGGCCAGCCCCCCCAGAGTACGACCGGCGACGCCAAGGCCAGCTCGATCCACGGCCGCGCCGGGCCGCCGGCCAGCGAGTGAGGCAGGGGAATGCCCACCATCTCCGCCATCGACAACAGAAAGAGCGGGGCCGTAAACACGGCGCAGACCCAGAAGCGGCGGGTCATGTCCACCAGTTCGGGATTGGGTGGCTCTTCAGCGGTCACGGTCCGCGGCTCGAGGGCCATGCCGCAGATCGGACAAGTTCCCGGCACATCCGACTGGACCTCGGGGTGCATCGGACAGACCCATTCCGTCTGAGCGGCCGCCAGCGACACCGTCTCCGGCTCAAGCGCCATGCCGCACTTGGGGCAAGTCCCTGGGCCGATCTGCCGGATCTCGGGATCCATCGGGCACGTGTACCATGTGGGCACGCTCGACGGTTCGCGCGAGGTCGGCGGGCCGGCGGAAGCCGGGTCGGTTCTCTTCGTCGGCGCGCCGGTGGTCAGAATCGTCAATTGGGGACCGCTGAATTGGGGCAGATCCGCCGGAGGGGAGGGCATGGCGGGTTCGTCCATCCCCGCCGGGGTCGCGCGGCGCAAAAAAGACTCCGGATCGGCGCTAAATCGCTCCCGGCAGCGCCGGCTGCAAAAATAGTAGGTCGTTCCCTGATGGTCGAACGTGCCGGCCCCCTTGGCCGGATCGACCTTCATCCCACACACCGGATCGCGGTGGTGCGTCGTGGAATCGGGCGTTTTCTGGGTCATGGGCGAGACGAAGCGGAATGGGCCAGCGATGGATTTCTGTTTTCGGCGTCCCCGACGCCGGCGTTGGCCGCAGCGGGTGCTCCGGCCGACGCAGAGCGATCGGCGACCCCCAGCGCCGCGGCCGTCGCCGGCCGCCGCAGCTTCCAGATCATTCCATCGTACGCATAATGCAGCCCGGCGGCCCACAGGTTGAGCGCCAGCCACGGCTCCGCCCACGTCCGATCGGCCACAAATCCGACCAGCCCCAACAACACGACGTAAGCCGCCAGCCAGTTCCACCAATGGAGCGCAAACCAGCGGAATAACGCCGGTCCCCCAGCTCGCCGCCGCGAGGCATACAGCGAAACCACGGCCAGGTACTCGACCGCGTGGAACAACGCCCCGGCCGTCGCCAGACCCAGCACCAGCGCGGGCCAACCCAATCGCACCGCCGCCAACAACGCCAGGTACAAACCGCATACGCTCGACAAGTAGCTGAACTTGGCCAGGCGGTCGCCGCTAACGCGAACCGCGTCCCAAATCCACAACAGCGCCGCCGGCGTTATCGCCGCCAGATCGAACCCATCCAGGACCGGGCGTGCGGCGGGGACCTCTTCCACCCATCCCGTCGTCCAGCCCGCCAGTCGCAGCGATACGTACACCACCAAGAGCCGCACCGACCAGGTCTCCCACCGCGGCCGGCCCCCCCCAGCGCGCCGCGAATACATCCGCAACACGCCTGCGTGCTGCGCGCCAAAATGCCAGGCATTCCACAGAAAATCGACGATCGCCAGGCAAGCCAGGCCGCCGGTAACGATCCACACCGCGCCGACGACCAGCGCCGCGGCGAGAGCGATCGCAGCAAACAGCCCCCCCCGCCCCTCGCGGCGCTCCGGGTCGGATGCGACCAAGAGCAGGGTCAGCCAGCGGTGCGGCGCGGTCAGAAAATAGACCTGCCAAAACTCCAGGTGGACCGTCCCCGTCGAACCGACGTAAAACGGCAAAAACGCCAACAGCCAGCCCCAATTGGCGAGAAACGCCAGGTCGAAAGCCGGCGAAACCAGCCAGCCCCCGCTCGACGCCGGGCGCGGCTCGGAGGAAGGGGTGGGGGTCGGCATGGTCGATCAAAAACGCTGCGAGGGGAGGCGTCCTGGACGGCGCCATTATCGCATTCGCGTTACGGCAAGGGAACGCTACTCAGCTTCCACTTGCCGTTTTGCTTGACAGCGGTCCATTCCACGTCTCCGGAGGGCTTCCCTTCCTTGTCGCGGACGTTGACCTTGACCGTGGCCGATTCCCCTTCGATGGCGATTTTGTTCCATACGAACATCCGCTCGCGGTACTTGGACTTCGCCCCCTTGGCCGGCGCGGCCTGGTCGGTGAACACCTCCTTGAACGTATTCGGCTTGGACATCGATTCGGAGACGTTTTCCACCAATTGCTGGATGTGTCGCTCGTCGTTCCAAGTGGTCGCTTCGCTCTTGCCGCAGCCGCCGAAAAGCGCTCCGACCAGAAGCGCGAATAGGGCTAGACACTGCCAATTTCTGGAATGGGTCATGCGGTTTGAAACAACGGGTCTTAGGAGTGGGGGCGGAACGGAGCCAACGAGGCGCAGACGCGCCAAGCCGTCGCAAACGCGGGTTCGACCGGAACGAGAACTATTCCGTCTGCACTTCCCGGCCGGCGCGGGTGGACATCGCCTGCCAGATCGTGAGGTCGATATCGTCGACGACAAACCGCGTGGCGCCGTCCCCCATCACCACGTTCACGCCGCCGTTGTGCTTGCTTCTGGCGCTCGACCAGACGTTGCCGTCCCGTCCCTGGGAGCAGCGGCGCGGGTCGGTTTCGGGAATGCCAAAGCCCGGAAAACCGGGGAATCCCTGCAGGCACATCGGAACTTTGTCGGTGCCATTGGAATTCGGGCCGAACTTGGCCGTGTAGCTGGTGCAGCCCATCGGCGCCGCGACCCACGCGCCGCGCCCGTCGGCCGGGTCATCGAAGCCGTTGATCTCGCTGACCATCATCGTTTTCGACATACCGTCGACGACCTTGCGAACGCGCAGCCCCTGGTTCGGGGCGATTTTCCAGGTGCCGTCGGTGCTGGGGTGCTCCGCTTGCGCCGTCACCGGGCCAGGGGCGGCGACCCGCTCCACGCCAAACAGCCCGGCCTTGTTCGGCTTCTGATACGACATAAAGGTGTCCGCGCCAAAATTGGCGACGTAATTCCCCTTCGACAAATGCTCGAGGTCCCAACTCGACACCCGCTTCAGCATCTGGTCGGCGCTGGGGCAAATGTACTCCGCAGGCGTGGTGTCGCCGACGGTCTGTCCCACCGGAGTGGTGTTCGGCGCGTCATCGGCAAAATGGCCGGCATCGGAAAATTTGGGATCCATCGCGTTGCGCGAGAACCGGCCCAGCGAGGCCTCCTCCAAAAAGGGCAGGATATTGACCGTCCAGACCGGTCCTTCGCAGACGTTCCCCGTTTGCACGCCCCCCCGAATATGCTCCGGCACGCTCATCGGCGTGCAGGTCGGCACCCCCGGAGGTAGCGTCTTGTGCGTGGTCAGGTGGGCCAGCATCGCCAGCCCGATTTGCTTGACCCGGTTCGTGCAATCCACCCGCCGGGCCGCTTCCCGCGCGGACTGCACCGCCGGCAGCAACAGCGCCACCAATATGCCGATGATCGCGATCACGACCAACAGCTCGACCAACGTAAATCCCCGATCCACTGATTTTCCTGGCATGGTCTTCCTCGCATTTTTCCAGGGGAACTCGATCGGCGGTCCGCCGCGCGCCGCGAAACACCGCCGCGCTTGCCGCGCGGAAGCACCTCTTCCAGGGCGATTTCGTTCAAACGGACACCCACCCTCCCGCCGGTTTCCCGCGCGGGCGGGTGGGTGCACCCGATTCGTTCGCACATAACGGCTGCCGGCGACCGCGCCATCGAGCGGGCCACCGATATCTGCCGGCGTCTACGCTTTGCGGCGCGACCGCCAGCCGCGCAACAATGCCAGCGCCGAACCA
>JALHPA010000356.1 GCA_022842745.1 Pirellulales bacterium | reverse complement strand
GGGTCGGCGGCGGATTTGGCCTCGCCTTGCTCGTCCAGTTCCACGAGCAAATTTTTGATGGCCGGGTCGTCGAATTCGAGCAACAGGCGATTGAAATCCGGGAGGATTCCAACTGTGATCAACTCGCGGCACTTGCCGAGGATCTGCCGCACGACGGGCGTGGGAAGCGAGGAGAAGTCGAGATCGTCCGCCGCATCCATCACCAGTTGCGGGGCCAGGAGCAGAATTTCCAGCAGTTCGCATTCATGGGTCGTGACCGATAGCGAGGCGCAGGCGGCGTTTTCCGATTCGTCGTCGCGGCGCGTGGGCCGATGGGAACCGCGGCGGATTTCGGAAAGCCTTTGTCGCAGCACTTCCTCGCGCACTTCAAACTGGCGGGAGAGGCGGCCAAGCATGGCGGACTCTCGCAGCAAATACTCGGTGGAGGTGTTGTCGCGAAGGCGGGGGGACTTGCCGATGGTGTGCAGAATCGACTCCAAGGCGCGGCTGGCGTCGTGCGGCCGATTGCGCACGTCCAGGCCGTGCATTTCGACTCGGACCGCGTGTTCCAGGGCATCCACCGCTTGCGACAACAACGCTTGAAAGGCCGCCGCGCCGCGTTCCAGGAGAAAGTCGCACGGATCGAGGTCATCGGGGAGCGTCATGATGCGCAGATCGATCTGCTCGGCGATAAACAGCTCGAGGATCTCGTTGGTGCGGCGTTGGCCGGCTGCGTCTCCGTCGAGGACGAGCACGATCGAATCGGCGTAGCTCCGCAGCAGCTTGATTTGCCGCTCGCCCAGCGCGGTGCCGAGCACGGCGACGCAATTGGCAATTCCAAACTGGCGGGCGACAATGCAGTCGGTATATCCCTCCATGACCAAGGCGGTTTTACTGCGGCTGATGGCATCGCGAGCGGTGTCCAGCCCGTACAGCAGCTTGCTCTTGGAAAACAGGGGCGTCTCGGGGGAGTTGATGTATTTGGCGGGGCTGGTCTCGGCGAGTTCCGGCAGAATTCGGCCCCCCAACCCCACGGGGCGGGACTGGGGATCGCGAATGGAAAACAGAACCCGGCCGCGGAACCGGTCGTAGTAGCCCCCCCCCTGTGGGCGCTGCGAGAGCAGGCCGACCCGCTCCAGCAGAGCGGGGGCGACGCCGGCCGCTTGCGCGCGGTTCAGCAGCCAGCCCCATTCGAGTGGGCTGTAGCCGAGGCGGTACCGTTCGATGCTCTCCTCGGTGATGCCGCGTTGATCGAGGTAGCGGCGAGCGCCCTCCGCTTCCGGCGATTCGACCAGGCAGCGGTGATACTGATCTTCGGCCCAGGCCATAGCCTTGAACAATGCGCGCTTGTCATCGGCGCGGGGGGTGCCGCCGCCGCGCTCCTCGTTGCCGCCGCCGGCGCTGGAAGAGGCCGCGTGGTTGGCGCGCAGGTCGATGCCTGCGCGGTCGGCCAGCATGGCCAGCGCTTCGGGGAACTCGACTCGTTCCATCTTCATAATGAAGCTGAAGATGTCGCCGCCGATGTCGCAGACCCAGCACTTGAAGGATTGGCGATGGGGATTGATTTGGAGGCTGGGGCGGGTGTCGTCGTGCCAGGGACAGAGGGCTTTGAAGCCGCGCCCCTCGCGGCGAAGTTGCAGGTACGACCCTGCCAACTCGACGATGTCGATCGCCTGGCGAACTTGTTCCTTAGCATCGAACGATGCGAATGTCACAAGCGACTCCTTGGCGGACAGGCGACGAACTAAAACGGGGTGCTGAAGCGGGGCGTCCGGGATGGGGGCGGCCCGAGGGCCGTCGCAGGTCAATCGTGGAAGCGGCTCGACCGCTAGCAACTCATTCTATCAGGCGCCGACCTGAGCGGCGCAGGGTGCTCATTTTTGTAAGAACTGCCCTTGCGGGCTGAAGCAGGGGGGCGATTATAGCGCTGGGTGGAAAGTGGGTCAATCCGAGTCGGCGGAGGGTCGCAAACGAGGGTTCGTTTGCCGCAAACGATTGAGGCGCATAGGATTATTGACCCAACGCGCGGGTAAGGCGCGAACGAAAATCGGGGGCCGAGGAGAGATTTTTTTCATGGTCAATCGCGTGGATTTTTTGTCGGCGGGTTTCGGCGCGGGACGAGCAGCAGCGCCGCTCGCCGGAAACGGGTCGGCGGACGACGCGGCAAGTTCGGCAACCCGGGGGGGAGCGGTAAGGGACGACGCCGAGTTATTGGACGCCTATTCCCAGGCGGTGGTTCAGGCGGCCGACGCCGTCAGTCCCGCGGTGGTCAACATCGAGGTCCAAAAATCGAACGGTAGGCGGGACTTGAACGATGGGCCAAATCGCGGTCGCCGAGCCCAGGCGAGCGGATCGGGTTTTATCTTTACTCCAGACGGATTCGTGCTCACGAACAGCCACGTGGTGCATGGCGCCGATTCGATTCAGGTGGCGCTGGCGGACGGACATCGGACGGCGGGAACGATCGTGGGGGACGATCCCGATAGCGATCTGGCGGTGGTGAGAATTCCCCATGCGGATTTGCCGTTTTTGCCGTTCGCGGACTCGGCGGCGATTCGGGTCGGGCAAATGGCGATCGCGGTGGGCAATCCCTTGGGATTTCAATGCTCCGTCACGGCGGGGGTGGTGAGCGCGCTGGGGCGGTCGTTGCGCGCAGGGTCGGGGCGGTTGATGGATGACATTATACAGACGGACGCGGCGCTCAATCCTGGCAACTCGGGCGGGCCGTTGGTGGACTCGCGGGGACGGGTGATTGGAGTCAATACGGCGATCATTCCTTCGGCGCAAGGGATCTGTTTTGCGATCGCCGCCAACACGGCCCGGCTGGTGGCGACCCAACTGATCGCTTTCGGCAAGTTCCGGCGGGGGCAGATTGGAGTGGCGGGGCAGAATGTGTTGCTGCCGCGGTGGCTGGTGCGGCAACACGACCTGCTGCAGGACTCGGCCGTGCTGGTTTCGGGCGTGGAAGCGGGAAGTCCGGCCGAACGGGCCGGGCTGAGCGAGGGGGATCTACTCGTGGCGATCGAGGGTCGGGCAATCGAGAGTATCGACGATCTGCACCGGTATTTGACCGTGGAACGGGTCGGTACGGCATGCGAGCTATCCGTGGTTCGCGACGAGAAGCTGATCGCCATGCGGGTGACGCCGGTCGAGAAGCGGGTTTGACGCGCGGCACGGACGACTATCTTTGCGCTCTGTGCTAGCGCTCGATCGGAGCGATTGAGCCTCTAGGCCAATCGCAGCCGTTTGCGATTCTAAAGCGCGGCGGCAGCGTGGTTCCGCGACCGGAGGTTCTTTGGCGCTGGGCCGTTCTTCTGCCCGGCGACGCCGCGTTGTCGGAGCGGCAAAAAAACTGCACAAATTGTGCTAGCGGACGCTTGAAATTGTACCATCAATTGGTGTACAAGCGTATATATTCCGAATTCGGCCGGCAGGCGTATTGGGGCCTGGTGGGGCCTCGCGGCTGAAGCGGATCGAACGTCTCTGTCTGTCGCTTGGTTCCTTGGATTGAGGAGAACGCTCATGCTGCGCGCGGATTTCGCCGGCGACACGGAGGGCCGATTGGATTCGGAGGGAGCCGAGAGTGGATCGGACCGCATCCTCGGGGGAGCGGTCCCGGAAGCCGGAGGTCGGAGGTTGGGGAAGCCGAAGAAACGGCCGGGGAGCGAGGGTGGGGCAGCCGACGACGCTGGGTCGCGATCGGAAAAAGCCAATCGGGCGGCGTCGGACGAGGAGAGTCGGGGCGAAGCCGGATTGGACGAGGCGCCGTCGCGGGACGAAGACATCGACGCGGAATGGGACGATTGCGACCTGGACCGTTTGGACCGCGCGCTACTGAACGCTTTCGAGCAGGAGGATGAATTCGAGCCGGAACTGCCGGACAGCGGGCCGGAATGGTGGGAGGAGGAGGATTGACGCTTATGCGGCCAGTCCCCGGCGATTGGCGGCGACGGATTTCTTGCTGCGGACTGTAACTAGCGGCGCAACTGGGAACCGACATTGAAGGGGGGGGGAAGGCAACGATGATATCCCCGGCGGTGGTGGATGAAGTGCGCCGTCTGCTCGGTGAAGGTCTGTCGCAGCGGGAGATCGCGCGGCGAACTGGAGTGAGCCGAGGATCGGTGATAGCGATCGATCGCGGCAAGACGGCGTCCGTCCCGCGGGGCCGGGAGACTGCGATTTCCGCACTCCGCATCGCGGGTCCGCCGGTGCGCTGCGCCGGATGTGGGGGCAGGGTCTACCTGCCGTGCCAGCTCTGCACGATTCGAGCGGCGCGGCAAAGCGGGATTATGACCAGAGGGCGGGAGCGTTTTGCTCCTCGATTTGGCGCGGGGGGCTAAAACCATTGCGATCGTCCGCCGAGGACGAATCGCTCGGCCGATCGCGGCGGAGCTGCGACACAGTCGCTTGGCAAAGGCCGGCCAGGGAGAGCAGCTCCAAAGCCAGCTCCTGCACGCGGGAAGCGCCGCCGACCACGTGCGGTACGAGATCCTCGGCGGCTTCATTGATGGTGAGCATCAGCTCGGTCGACTGCTGCCACAGCGCACGGGAGGCGTTGCCCA
>JALHPA010000355.1 GCA_022842745.1 Pirellulales bacterium | reverse complement strand
CCGTTGGAAGCGCCGGCCGCCGGAACGGGCGACTCGCGTTCGCCAAGACTCTGGTTCGACCAGGGGCTGGGAGAAAGGAGGGGTCGGCAGCCCACAGAGAACAGGGCCGCAATAAGCGGTGCGAGCAGCGCGGCCGATGAGGGGCTTCGAGTCAAGTCGGCAAATCCTTTTGCCAAGTGCGGGGAGCGGTAGGGGCGGCCTTTTTTAGCGGCGACCTCCGCCGCCGCGGCGTGGGCCCGGGTACGAGTACGGATCGCGACCACGGCCGCCCCCAGCCCGAGGAGGATATCCGCCGCGGGAACCTCTGGACGAAGCGCCGGGGATGACAGCTCCGCCGGAGGGCATGACCAAGGTCGCTGGTTTGATGAGGATCGCGTCGAGGGGCTTGCCGGTCACAGCGGCTTCGTACTTTGCTCCCGTTTCGGCCAGCTTGTCGTACAGGGCGTCGTAATCGGTGGGGAGGGCCGTGGTGGGGTCCGGCGGCTTGAGGCCCATCAGATCGGCGAGCGGTTTGTCGATGGCGGTGACCTTCGCGGAGGCTGCGGTGGCGCCAAGGGCAGCAAGCCCGCGCTGGACGCAGGTGAGGGCGAATTTCAGACCGGGTTCGAAGGCCACGTCCCGACCCTCCTCCAGGCTCCCGGCCAATTCACGGTGGTAGGCATCAACGCCCACCATGCCGATCGCCAGGACCAATTTGTCGACGGCAAAACCCGCCGGCGGCGCTAATTTGAGGGCCAGCAGGGCTTCGATCGCGGCGCAGCGAAGCTCGACGGTCGCTTCCTTGTCCGCAATCACCGTCGAGAGCAGATTGAAGAGTTTGTCGTCGGTGGGGGGTGTCTTGGAGTAGATCGCCACCAGCACATCGATGGCGCGTCTCCGCAGCCAATCGTGCGCCTCGCGGCTGCGCGAGGGAGGGAGGGCGCCATCCTGGGCGAAGGCGATCATGATTCGAGCGACTCCTTCCGTGGAACCGCGGATGCCGGCCTTGGCATGGCGATGAATGCCCATCAACGCGGCCAGGCGAACGGCGTCCGGATATTTGGGATTTACAAAGCCTTTGCCCAACGCGGGGAGGGCGGGGGCATACGGCGTTTGCGAGGCTTCATCCTGGTTCAGGTCGGCGATCAGCAACATCGCGTTGTATCGCGAGGCAGGATGATAGTCGTCCGCGGCAATCGCTCCCATTGCAGCCACCGTGAGGGCGTTCACCTTGTCGCGCATGGCGGCGCTGAACTCGCGGCCGAGAAACATGTTCTTGAAATCGCGGCGCATGGCCGGAAGCAAGCTGACGGTAGTCTTGACCATCGTCTTGCCATCCTCGGCGCGCTTGTTGGAAGCGTAGGTGATGTTGGCAGCTTGCGTAAACTGCGGAAACACCGCTCGGTTGAAGAAGGCGTCGAATTGGGCCTCATCGACCGGCGCTTCGCCACGGAGCATGCCTTGGATCGCTTTGGTTTCGTCGGAGGTCTTGACCTTGGCCCAACTGTCGAGCTTCGGATCGGCCGGCTGCTGTTTGTGGGCCGGCTGTTGGGCCGTGACCGCCAACGAACCGAAACCCAAGATCATCAACGCGCCGAAAAGGCGGGAGGCGATTCGAAATCGCCCAGCGCGGCAAGAGACAGCGCTGCAAGAGACAGTCCGGCTAGACAAAGTTTGGCAAGACATGGCCCGTTCCTTTTCTGTTCCCGATGGCAGTCCCGTCCCGGACGATCCGCCATCCTGCGCGGGCGATCGATGGCGCCCTGGGGATAACGGTGGGCCGGGCGGTTGACAAGGATTCGCGCGGCCGCTGGCATCGACATGGTGCTGGGACCACTCCGAACGGAGTAAGCCCAATCAAATCAACAACTTAAATGTACTCGGCACGGCGCGGCTGTGTCAAGCTCCAGACGCGATCTGGAGGGGGCCGAGGGTGAGGGGACAAGGGACACCAGAAGGGGGAAACGTCGCCGCGTCGAGAGACGTTTTTGCGCCCGTGGCAGCATGATATCGCCCGTTGCGGCGTAAGGTCGCCCGTGGCAGCGATGACACCCGAACGGCCGAAAGCGCTCTTTGCCGGCTCGCTTTGGAGGGCGTTCGCCAAGGGTGTGCCGAGGGGGCGATTCTTGACCGTAAGTCCAAGCGGCGCTATAGTTTCGTGGAAGTCTAGGCCAGCTATGGAAGTTCCCCAGTCCCCCCTGCCGCATACGGCGAACGAGCTGCGGGGGGCGCTGCGCGCTGCTGGGTGCCGGTATACGGCGCAGCGAGCGGCGGTGTGGAGGTTTCTCGAATCGACGAAGGAGCATCCGACCGCGGAGCAGGTTTATTTGGCGGTGCGCAGTCAGATTCCTCAGATTAGCTTGGCGACGGTGTACAAAGCCTTGGAGGCGCTAGTGGCGGCTCGCCTGGCGACCAAGCTGACGAACGGCGACGGTTCGGCGCGATACGACTGCCGTGGAGACGATCACTACCACCTGCGGGACATGGAGACGGGACAACTGTTCGATCTGCCTGCCGAGTTTGACCCGCAGTTGCTGGAGAAACTCCAGCCGAATTTGATTGAGGAGCTAGCCGAAAAGGGTTTTCACGTGACGGGGTATCGGCTGGAGGTCGTCGGCCGGTTTCAACCGGCGGATGCGCCGGCGAGACGTGGTGGGAAATCGCGCCGCGGCGAAAGTTGACGCCAGGATCGGCAATTCAACAGCGATTTTTGCGGCGGGATTAGAGACGGATCTCTTGCACGCGATGGTTGTTGGAGTCGAGCACGAAGACTCTTCCCGTGCTGCTGACGCCGACCGCCCAGGGATGGGCCAACTCTCCTGGCTGGGCGCCGCTGCGGCCCCAGCAGCCGAGCGATTCACCGTCGAGGGTGAATTTCTGCACACGGTGGTTGCCGAACTCGCAAACGTAGACGTGCCCCTGGCCGTCGAGCGTCAGACCGTAAGGGTAGTAGAGTTGTCCTGGCTCGCTCCCTTGGCCGCCCCAGGTGCGGAGCAGTTCGCCATCGGCCGAGAAGATCTGGACGCGGTGGTTGCAGGCGTCGGCGACCCAGACCTGGTTGGCATTGTCGACGGCGATGCTTTGCGGACGCATAAATCGTCCCGGCTCCGTGCCGTGCCCCCCCCATTCACGGATCAACTGGCGATCTTGGGAGAATTTATGGATGCGGTCGAATTCACCGTATTCGGAGATGTAGTAGTTGCCGAGGGAGTCCTGGGCGACATCGGTGACAAAGCCGAACTCGCCGGGCTGTGTGCCGTGGGTTCCCCCGAGTTTGTAGAGCAGCGTTCCCTCTGGAGAGTAACAGAGGACTTGAAAGTAATGGGTGTCGGCGATGAGGATGTTGCCGTCGCGATCGATCGAGATGCCCGTCGGGCGTCCGTTGGCATGCGTCGGGGTTTGCCAACCGCGGAGGTAGTTGCCTTCCAAGTCAAAGACTTGGATCCGGGCGGTCATATCAATGATGTAAATCTGGTCCTGGCGGTCGATGACCATGGCTCGGGGTTTTTGAAACCTCCCGTCGGAAATTCCCCGCCGACCCCAGACGGCGACGGGGGGGGAGGATTCACCAGCGCTCGAGCCGACGCAGCCGCCGAGCAGGACCAGGAGTAAACCCCAAGCATAACGGCGGCGCGGGACCGACCGACGAGCGGGAACGTCAGGGAACTGACCGCGCATTCGGCTCGGGGCGCAGAGGTGGGGGAGATGAAACGCCATCGAACGCAAGCCGATCGGAATCGGGGAGGAACTGAACGATTGGTGCCGCAAGTGGAAGGTGGACCCTCGATGCATTCTAAACCGGCGTGCGCCGGTCGGCCACCAAGGCATCGATTCCTCACGGCGTCAATGGGCCGCGCGCAAGGCCGAGAGGTCCGCTCCGGCGATCGCGGAAAGATTGCGGGAGATCTTCTCGATGGGCCAATCCCACCAGCGGATGACGAGCAATTCGGCGATCGTCGCGTCGTCGAAGCGTCGGCGGATGACTCGTGCGGGATTGCCGCCGACGAGGGCATAGGGTGGGACGTCGCGGGTGACGACGGCGCTGGCCGCCACGATGGCGCCGTCGCCGATCTTGATGCCCGGCAGGACCAATGCCTCGTAGCCGAGCCAAACGTCATTGCCGACGATAGTGTCGCCTTTGGAGCAAAACTCGCTGGCAGGGGGCGTTGCCGACTCCCAGCCGTGGCCAAAAATGTAGAAGGGATAGGTGGAGAAGCCGCCAATCTGGTGATTGGCGCCGTTCATGATGAATCGCACGCCGCGGGCAATCGCGCAGAACTTGCCGAGAATCAGCCGATCGCCGACCTCGGGGAAATGGTAAAGCAGATTGTGGGTCTCGAACCGTTCGGGACCTTCGGGATCGTCGTAGTAGGTGTAATCGCCGACGAGGATGTTGGGGTTTTTGACCAGCGGCTTCAAAAATCCAACCTGAGGAAAGCCGGCCAAAGGGGAAGGATCGTCGGGGCTGGGTCCGTACATCGGATTTCTCGTGTATCGAAACGAAGCGGTAATTATGCCGAAGCGATGGGCTGGTGTGCGGGGAGGAATGTCCCGCGTCCGCACGCT
>JALHPA010000354.1 GCA_022842745.1 Pirellulales bacterium | reverse complement strand
CTGGGCTTGCTCGAGATCGTCCTCGAGCCGGGCCAGGGACTGGTGGGCAGCCAATTGTAGTTCAGGAAACGCGTTCGACTCGCGGGCCAGGATCTCGGGGGCCATGCGGCGAATGGCCGTTTCGTACTGGGCCGCCACGGCGCGTTGGAAAATTTGCCGGAGCTGCCGTTCGTCCATTGCTTTGAAATCCAATCGCGAGAACCGGGAGAGCCGACCTTGCGCCAAATCGAATTGGGCGGGATCGATTTGTTCTGGAACGGGGACGCCAAGCCGGCGCCGCAATTCGTCACAGATTTCGTCGGCCGCGGGATCGGAATCGTCGAGCTCGAGCAGAAGAATGGCCGCGGCCAGGGGGACGGCCTGACGGGGATCCTGAGCGGCTTCTTCGGGCGTTTTATTGTCGAACAAGGGCATCGGCAGTTTGGGCCAAACTTCCAGCACCATCCGCCGCCGTTGCTCGGAGAGCAATTTCCGGCGGTGGGCCTCCGGAGTGTCGTCCGGCAGACGCCACTGCCAACTCAAGGCCAATTCGACCGCCGACATCTGGCCGATCGCTTCTTCCTCCCCGCGCTCACCAAGATGATCGCTGGCGATTTGGCGGAGCAACTCCTCCGCGGCCGCGAGGTGGGGGCGATAGGCTTCCAGCTCGATGCGAGCTGGCTCGTCCTCGGCGGCGTCGAACAAAAGCACTTCGGCCACGACATGGGGAATATCGTCGCGGGAGATGCCAATTCCGCTGGGGGGCGTCGGCCGGTCGAGCAGGGCGTAAATGGCGCGGGGCGGGGTTTCGTCGGGAAAATCCTGCGGATCGACGTCGGTTCGCTCGGATTGAGCGTGGGACTCGAACACCGCTTGCAACTTATCGAGGTCGGCCACCGCAAAGGGGACGACCAATTCGTCGGCGATGCCCTCGGTGGCGCCTTTGGCGAGCAATTGGGCCGAGGCTTCGGCCTCGATCGCTTCCTCGCGCGGGACATTGAGCAGCGACAGAGTTCGGAAAGCGTGAACGGCGCCCGCGTAATCGGCCATGTACGAGCGCGCAATGGCTAGGTTGCGCCACAGGGCCGGTTCGTCTCCGGCAAGCGGGGCCAATTCGTTCCAAATGCCGGCCGCCTCGGACCAGCGGCCGTTGATCGCCAATTGGGCGCCTTGATTGAAGGGCTGCTCCCAAGGGACTCCGCGGGGCGCGATCGAGAATAAGGGGACGTCCTTGAACAGGACCGGTACGGAGGGGGAGGCGACCAGTCGGCGCAGGAGCTCGACGGCGCCTTGCGGGTCGGCGCGATTGACGACGGTTTGCAGCGCCAGCAGGCCGCGGGCGGGGAGCAAAAAGCCCATGAAGAGCATCATTTCGGCCAATCGGCCGATGGCGGAAAAGACCTCGCGGGGAAGTTCTTGACCGGCAGACTGGAGGGCCTTTTGCATAAAGAGCAAGGCGCGGGGAGCATCCCCGGCCTTGGCCGTGCCGATCGCGGACTCGGCGAGAGCGATGGGATTGGCGGGGTGCAGTTCGAGGAACTGGCGGAGGGTCGTTTCGGCGGCGGCGTTGTCGTGCAGTGCCTGCTCAAGGGCAAGCTTGCAGGTCAGGAGGCAAGCTCGACCGGGATGGGTGGATTCCAGCTTGAGGACATAGTCCAGGCAGCTCTTGTTCTGACGCCCTTGAAGCATTCTCTGGACCTTTTCCAGCTCACTCACCAGGTCGGAGCAACAAAACTTCACCTTCTTCCCGGTGCCTCCCGGGCACGACGAGTAGCGGTCGATCGACATGTTGGAAACCTTTGCAGGCAAAGAGCTTGAAGAGCTGGGAGCGGCTGTGATCCGCCAAACAGTCCATACTACTTTAGCTTGACGCGGTTGGGCAACCGGTCCGCCTGGCATGAGCTGGGTGCGTGGAGGGAATTCTGGATCGGGTTCGGCGGTGGGCTCGGCCGAGTCTGCAAGCAAAGTTGGAATAAGCGGTACAAACGGACAACCGTCACGGAGGTCCGGTAAGGGTGCAGCGGGTCGATCTATCCGGTGTTTGTGAACCCAAGTAGAATGAGGAGGCATGCGAGGCGGAGTCACGCACTATTTCCTACTGAACGGCCTAAGTCTTTTCTAGAGATAATGTTGCGATATTGGACCGCCGGCGAATCTCATGGGCGGTCGCTGATCGCTTTGGTGGACGGCTTTCCCAGCGGGGTGCCGCTCGATCCAGCGCCGATCAATGTGGAGCTGCGCCGCCGGCAGGGTGGCTATGGCCGAGGAGGTCGGCAGCGGATCGAAACCGACAACGTCGAGTTTTTGTCCGGCGTCTGGCAAGGCAAGTCGCTCGGAAGTCCGTTGGCGCTGCAAGTCGTCAATAAGGATGCCAAGCTGGAGCGGATGGGGGACCTCGATAGCCCGCGGCCAGGACATGGGGACTTAACTGGCTCGATCAAGTACTTGGGATCGGTGCGGGGCATTCTGGAGCGGGCTAGCGCCAGGGAGACGGCGGTTCGCGTGGCGGCGGGGGCCGTGGCCAAGCAGTTGTTGGGGGAGTTTGGCATCGTCGCATTCGGATACGTGGTGGAACTAGGGGGGATCCCGCTGGTTCCGATGGCGGGAAGCCTGGAAGAGCAGCTTCAGCACCGCGAGGCGAGCGAGTTGTATGCGCTCGATCCTGAACGGGAAGAGGAAGTGAAGGGCTTGATCGATCAATGCGGCAAAGAGGGAGATACCCTGGGTGGGGTGGTGGAAGTGCGCGTGGAGGGGCTGCCGTTTGGATTGGGAACGCATGCCCAATGGGACCGCAAGCTGGACGGGCGGCTGGCGCAAGCCGTGATGGCGGTGCAAGCGATCAAGGGTGTGGAGATCGGCTTGGGCTTCGAAGCGGCGCGGAGGCGGGGCTCGCAGGTCCACGACGCCATCCATTTTGATCCGAGCCAACAAGGGGGACCGGCGCTGGGATACGTGCGACCGACGAACAACGCCGGGGGATTGGAAGCTGGGATGACGAACGGCCAGCCGCTGGTCGTGCGGGCGGCGAAAAAACCGATCAGCACATTGCGCAAGGGACTGGAATCGATCAACCTGAGGACCAAGGCGCCCCAGGCGGCGGCGTACGAACGGAGCGATGTGTGCGCCGTGCCGGCGGCAAGCGTGATCGTCGAAAACGTGGTGGCGTTTGAGGTCGCGGCGGCGCTGGTCGAGAAATTTGGGGGAGACAGCCTGGTGGAAATGAAGGCGCGCTACTCGCTTTTTTTGGAGATGGCGCGGAAGAAAGAGTAACCGCCGCGCGCGGCGCGATCGTCCGGAGCAAGGAAGCGAGGGACACGAATGTTTTTGTTGCACGAACGGACGCGGAATTCGATCTGCCGGCTGGGATTTCTACTCGGCTGTTTGGCGCCGACCGTTTGCCTGGGGGGATGGCTGGCGATCCGGCAGGGAGAAGGCTACCGCGAGGCGCGCCGAGCGGAATGGCGCGAGGCCGTGGGGACGGACTTGTCGATTGGCAAGCTGGAATTCCCTCGGCCGAACGTGGTGCGGGTAAGCGAGATCGCACTGCGGCCCGCATTCGGATTGGCGGCCGCGCTGTCGGCGTCCACGATCGAGATGGTAACAACGCCCAGCCGGATCATGCTGTCTGCAAAGGACGGGCAGTTGGATTTGTCGTCCGTGTCGGAGCTGGTGCGGGCAATTTCGCCAGGAGCGCGTGGCATATCGCCGAATCAAGAGATTCGCGCTTGGCTTGGCCAATTGCACGTCCGAGCGGGCGGAGAGACCATCGTTCTGTACGATGTCCACCTGAAGGTGGAGCGCGCGAAGGAAGAAACCAAAGGGACCGCGTGGTTTCGCCTGACGGAAGGATCGGGCGCCGATGGGCGGATCGTCGTACAAGTGACCGAGAAGGAGGTCGATGGGACGACCTACCGCCAGGCGGAACTGCACACGCTCGGCGCAGACGCGCCGACCGAGTTATTGGGCATATCACAAAGCGCGACCGATGCGATTCCAGCCGGGTGCCGTTTTTCCGGGTCGATTTGGACGAACGAGCGACCGGAGGGATGGGAGATGCAAATTCGGGAAGGCCGGCTGGGGTTCGATCTGGGGCGTTGGGTGGGCGATCGTTTTGGACGCAGGGTCAGCGGCACAGCGCAACTGACGATTCACGATGCGATCGTCCGAAACGGGCGGATCGAGCGAGCAAGCGGGACGCTGGAAGCCGGCTCAGGGGAGATTGGAGAGTCGCTTCTGGCTTCCCTGTGCGAGGCGCTGGGTTTCCGGCGGGCCGGGCAAGCTCCCGCGGCCGCGGCGACGTTGCATTTCGACCAGGTGGGGGTGAAGTTTCAAATGGACGGGGCCGGAGTCGCGTTCAAGGGGGACTGCAAGGGACCGGAACTCGGCGTGGCGATATTGCAAGCGGGAAGGCCGTTGTTGTACGAACCGGATGGACCGTCTGGTCCGGCGGCGCAATTGGCGATCGCGCTCGCCGCTCCGGGCGCTCTGTTGGCGCCGGCCAACGCGGAAACGCAATCGCTATTGAGCCGGTTGCCGATTCCGCCCGCGGCTGCGCAGGGCAGGTTGAGATA
>JALHPA010000353.1 GCA_022842745.1 Pirellulales bacterium | reverse complement strand
CATGAAGTGCGAGGCGAGGTGTTTGATCTATGTGCTCAGTTCCGCGTCCCAGCCGCTCGGCTGGCTGAAGTTTAGGTCGAACGACGTGACCGCCGCGTCGCTCGGTCGTGCGAGCGCGCTCGTCCCCAACGTCCCCGTCGATCCCTTGCCGGGTGCGCAGGGTCCCACCGCCGCGTCGGCGTAATATCTACGCCCGGCGGATTTGCAGCATCTGATTCCCACCACGCTGCAGCTCATATTCAACCCCCACCACCCGCGATTGGAAACCGGCGCGCTCAAGAGCGCTCCGAACGGAATCCAGGTGCGGCGATCGTTCGCCGTCCAATGTTACCAGCGGGAAAATGCGCACTTCCTTCGCCACCCGGCACAGTTCTAGCGTTGCCGCCACGTGAAATGCTTCGTCCAGGTGTTGCGAATATAGAAACAGCAGGTGAGAGCACAGCGCCAGACCAAAGCAATCGTCGTCAAACGGCAAGCGCGGAAGGCTGGCCGTTATATAGCGGCCTTGCGCTATTCCGGCCGCAAAATCAGCCAAAAATCTCTCCAGCGCCGTACGGCGGTTGGCCAGCAATTCGTCGGGATCCCGATGAAAAGTCCACGTCCACGCATTGGGATCGGCATGGACCTGAGCCATGATCGAATCCACGCTCGACTCGAATCGATCGCGAATCTGCGCCGGCAAGAATTGATACAAGGGATCAATTGCCACAACGCGAATGTCGTCGTCATGGCATTCGGTCGCGAAACTCGCTGGCCCCCCTCCGCAATCGAGCACGCCGTGCTGGTAGTCGCTTGACTGCAAGGCGAACATCGACTCGTACTCCTTGCGGGTTCGCCCCCAAGGAACGATTTGATCGAGCGTCATCCCGGCTGCTGCCTTCCAAACGCGACCCGTGTCAAGGAATCCTGCGTCGCCAACCCAGCGACGCCTTGATGGCGCCCATTGCAACGGAAAGGATCGCCAGCAGAATGGCGCTCCCCGGCTCGGGGACCAATACGGCGTTCGCCAACTCGGTGAGGCCGCCCGACGCCAAGGGCGAAATCGACCCCAGCCCAAACGCGTTGTCCACCGTTAGATAGTCGGCCGCATCGACCTGGCCGTCCAGATTGGCATCCCCGGCCAGAGGGCCCCCTTCCGTCCGTTCGCCAAAGTGACCGTCGATCGTCAAATAGTCGCTGGCGTCGACCATGCCGTCCAAATTGAGATCGCCGAAGTACGTATATTTGAGAATGACCTGGTTGCGGCCGACCAGTGGATATCCCAGCCAATCGGATAGTCCCACCAGGGCATTGTCAAACGGAACGTGCAACGTAATCAGTGGATCGCCCGGGCCGACCATGCCTTTCGCCCGTGTCGATACGATTTGCGGTGCGCTAGAGTGGCCGATCAATCCATCCGCCACCATTTGTCGGACCTGAGCCAAGGGAGGAACGCCCGCATAGTTGAGGACCAGGTCATTGTCGTTAAGGTCGAGAATCCCGCCCATCCCCATTACCAGTTCGTCTAGCACCGAAAGGCCTCCTAGCTCTCCGTCGCTGCGAATGATCGCCTTGGCATTGGCGCCCTCGATCGTGAGCCGGTGTTGACGCAGATAGGTGGCCGACAACTGTGAAGAGGGCGCTACGGATACGCTTCCCGTTCCATCCACGACTCCCAACGATTGATTCGCCGCTGCGATACGCAGACCCCGGTTGCTCTGGTTGAGGACATTCAGGTGAACATCCCGAGCGCTAGTCGATGGAATCTGGCCAGCGATCTCCAACTGAGCGCCCGCTTGAATGACCGCGGTGGCGCCGCTGCCAATAGTGACCGTGGTTCCAACCGCTGGATCAAGACGTAGCTTGCCTTCTGTCCTGCCGCTCAACACGAGGGTCGATCCCGAGTTGAGTGTCAGGTTTTCGCTCTTGCCTCCGTTGACGACCAGCGTTGCCGCACGATGGTCGAGCATGTTCACGTCGGACCCTAGCACCAGACCCCGCAGCGCCAGGGGAACGTCAGCGCTGACGGCCGCACCGTCGATGTCCAGTCGCAGTTGATTGGGGCTGAAACCGCCGGCGAGCACCGTGGTCCCCCCCCTTGTATCCAATTCGATCCGGGCCGTTCCCGTGGCGCCAGAAGCGTATCCGGCCAAGGTCAACTGCCCCTCGCCGGTCTTAGTGACCGTCCGAATTCGATTGTCGGAAACCCCGTAATCAATGGTTTGGATTGTCAAATGGCTGTCAGATACCGGGGTATCGATGGTCACATTCCTGTGCAGTGTGACTCTGTCGAGGCTTCCCGCCCCTCCATCGGCCATACCCAGTGTTACCACGCCGTTACCGCCGATCGGTGAAACGACCACGGGCCGGGTTAGGTTCACTCCATCGCCCAAAAGCAACCGTAGTGGATCATTCACCGGCTCGTCCCCGACCACCACCGTGCCCCGGCTGCCGACCGCCGCCGAGTTGCTTAACACCAGCGCGCCCGCCGAGATCGTCGTGTCGCCAACGACGACGTTCTGGCCCCCCAGAATCAACGTACCTTTTGTGCTTTTCCGGATCGCGCCGGCCACATCGAGAGGCGATTCTACACGTCCCGAATGTCCGAGGAGGTCGCCCGATAGCGTGAGTCGGCCAGACCCCAGAACCGCTCCACCTTGCGATACCACCAACGAGCCGATCGAGTCGATTCCCCCACCGTTGTCGTACACGCCGCCATTAACGACCAACGATTGCGCGGGACTGCCAAGCACGTTCGGCAAGCCGTTGGCAGCCAGACGACCCCCGCGATGGATGATGACATCGGGACTCAAAAGCCTGCCGCCAGGGGCCATCGATATAACGCCCTCGTTGATTACCGTAGCGGCTGTGCTGCGCGCCTCGGCGGCCAGGGTCAACTTGCCTGGTCCAGATTTGGTAATTCCAGAGCTCACGATCGGACTAGCGATCGTCAAACCGCCCGAATTGTATTGATGGACAATCAGCTCTCCATTCGGCGTCGCTAGTCCGGCGTTCCAGCCGGCGATCGAAACAGGGGACTGCCCCAAGATCAACAGCCCACCGCTCTCAAGCGTCAAGCTGGCCCCTGCCGCTCCGCTCCCCAGCAGGTCGATCGGGCGGCTTTGCGCATCAATGCGCAACGAATTCAACGTTTTTACCGTCCGCGGCGACGGCGTTGAAGTCAGATACGCGTTGGTTCCAGATGCGGCGCTCGCGTACGGAACCAATCCGGAGGCGGGAACCACGCCGGTGGCAGGATGGTAGGAAGCGAACGTCGCCGGCATCCCATTCAAAGACTCGCTCACCAGCGCGAACGGCGCCACGCCGTTCCGCATCTCAAAGCCAGACAATACGTATGCCTGCGCCCCCCCCGGTTCGGTCGCGCTGCCCAAGGCGGCCGCTTGAAACACCACCGTGCCTCGCGCGTCGCGCTGCATTCGATTGAACGTCAATCGTGTGGATTGCCCGGCGGCCGCTTGAATCGATATAACGCCGCTGGACAGCAGGGAAACCTCATCGATAACCTCGTTGGTTGCCGCCGCGCCGCCGATCATCGCCAGGCGGCCGCCGTCGAGCGACACATCCACTCCGTTTTGTAATCGGTCGGACGAGCTGCCAAGCAGGTTGTTCAGTTCTAGATTTCCTGCCCCGACGATCCGCACGGCGGAGGCATTCGCAACATGCCCTCCCCCCTGCAATCGAAGCGTGCCCTCCGCAACCGTGAGGTTTCCATGACTTCGAACCGCTCCGCTAAAAACCTGGACGCCCGGTCCAGTCTTCTCCAGGTGAGCGAATCGAGAATTGTTGTTCAGGCTGGCAAAGTCCCCCGAAAAATCGTACATCTCGCCACTCGGCACTTCGAGAGTCAGCGTGACGGCAGCGCCGCTGGCCACGTTCGAAACGTCGCTCACGACCAAACCGTTTCCCAACAGCCCCCCCAACGTGACGTCCGCGGCTACGTCCAGCCGTCCGCTTGCCGACTCCGAAGCCAGTGCATCGGAAGAATGCAGGTGAATGGGCTGACGATCGACCGCATAACTGCCCTCCAGTCGCAGGCAGCCGCCGTTCACCGCGATGGTTCCCTTCAACCCCCGGTTGTCTCCCGCCAATACCAGCCTTCCTGTGCCGGCCTTGATGAATCCATGCGTGCCGGACAACCGAGAGTCGATTCTCCAACCTTCGTGCTGCCCTTCGCCGGCGACAAACATTGGAAACGGGACATCCCCACCCAGTGCGAGATCGACCCTCCCCTGGCCAGAGGGACTCCAGCGTCGGCTACTCCCTCCTTGGGCGCGATTCAGTATCAGTCCTCCGGTCAATGTCAAAGTCGTCGGTCCCTGCCACGAGCTCTGGACGAATTGGATGTCCGGAGCGCCGCCGGCGGTGGCATCGGTACGCAAGGCGAACGCGGATCGGTCATCGTTCAGTACTTGCAAGGGCAGTCCGGGAATATTGTCGAGACGTTGCTGTCCCCTGATGCTCAAAACCTCTCCATTACGCGCAGAGTCCAACTTGTTTACCTGGGCGTACCGAACCGTTCGCACTCCCAATTCGCCGAATGCATCGCTCGACGCGT
>JALHPA010000352.1 GCA_022842745.1 Pirellulales bacterium | reverse complement strand
TTGCGCTCGTTTTCGAGAGCCGAGCCGTCGAACTTGATCAGGATGTCGCCGGGCTTGACGACCGTTCCGGCGGGGATGATTTCGAGAATGACCGTTCCGGCCGAGTTGCGTGCCTGCACCTCGCATCGGACCTCGACGTTGTTGGAGCTTTCAACCTCGCCGGGTTCGATGATGCTGTGCTCGAAGAGGCCGCGGGAGACGGGATGGACCATCGCGGCGGAACGCTCCTGGTTGTCGCGACCGCGCCAGGAGGCGATGGCCATCCAGGCGGCGAGGGCGACGCCGATGAGCGCCAAGGGGAGGACGATCCAGCGACGGGCGAAACCGGCGCGGGAAAGGCTCCTGCGGGGAAGGCCCTCGCGAGAAAAGCCAGTGTGCGATATGCCTGCGCGTGCGGGACCTGGGCGCGATAGCCGGTAATCGGCCGCGAGAAGGATCGTCGCGCGTGCGGAGCGCCAAAGCATGGAGGGGGACTCTTCAACGGGTCGGAATGCGCGGCGGGCGGGGAGACCGGCAACGGGCAGTGTCGGCTGGCGGGTGTTGCTGGCGCAGGACAGAGCCGGACGCGAGCGACCCCCGTGCTCAAAATTCTAACCGTCCGGGGGACAGATGTCACGCGCGGGGCCTATTTCTTGCGTTGTCGTGCGGGGTCGGAGGCGCGTTGTGGGGGAGGCGGTAAGGATTGGGAAATGTGGTGGGGACCGCGGGAATCGCACTCCAACAGGAAAGCGAAGGGGAGGTCGATTAGCGAGCCGGGTGGATTGCTGGAGAATTGGGGGACGATGGGTTACGATGGGCGGGCTGGATAGGGGTGCTGGAGATGCTGTCGATGGGGACAACGCTGGTCTTGAGGAGCGCGGTCATGGCGCGATTGCCGTTAGTACGGTTGGGATGCGGAGAAGGTCGACTCGCGCGGCGAGGCGCGGCGCTGGGAGCAGTCCGCGCATACGTTGCGACGTTGGCGATGGCAGTGGTTTGCGGGCTGCCGCTGGCCGGATGGTCGCAAACCGCGTGGGGTCAGGAATGGCCGCGGTTCCGGGGACCGAATGGGACGGGAGTCGGCAAGGGTCCGGGGATTCCGAGCGAGTGGAAAGCGAGCGAGGTCAACTGGCGGGTGAAACTGCCGGGGGCGGGGCATTCCTCGCCGGTGCTGTGGGGGAAGCGGATTTTTCTGACCGGGGCGAACCTGGAGACCGGGTCGAGGCTGGTATTTTGCCTCGACGCGGACGACGGGAAGCTGCTGTGGGAGAAGGAATACGCGGCGCGGACGCATCCCGTGCACGTGCAGAACAGCTTTGCTTCGAGCACGCCGTGCTGCGACGCGGAGCGGGTGTACGTGGCGTGGGCCACGCCGGAGGAGTTCGCGCTGGTGGCGTTGGACCACGAAGGGAACGAGCAGTGGCGGCGAAACCTGGGGAAGTTTGAGAGCGAGCATGGATTTGGAACCTCCCCAATGCTGCACGAGGGGATGGTGATCTTGTCGAACCATCAGGATGGCGAAAGCTCGGTATTGGCGGTGGACGCCAAGAGCGGCGAGGACCGCTGGCGATTGCCGCGGCGGACGCGCCCCAAGCAGAGCACGTCGTACGCGACGCCGTTTGTGTACGCGGCGGGGGGCATGGCGCCGCAGTTGATCGTGGATAGCTGGGCGCATGGGATGACGAGCGTGGACCCGGCGACGGGGGTGGTGAATTGGGAACTGGGGGGGATATTCGAGCGGCGGCCGGTGGGATCGCCGATCGTCGCGGCGGGGCTGTTGATCGGCAACTGCGGCGAGGGATCGGGGAACAACACCGTGATCGCGGTGCGGCTGGGGGAGAAGGGGAACGCGGGACCGACGGTGGCTTACAAGCTCGATCGTTCGACGGCGTCGTATGTGCCAAGCTTGCTGGCGGATGGGGGGCTGTGGTTTTCGGGGGGGGACCGGGGGGGGGTCAGTTGCGTGGACGCCGCCACGGGAGAGGTGAAATGGACCGAGCGGATCGGGGGGAATTATTCCAGTTCGCCGGTGCGAGTGGACGACCGGCTGTTCGGGATCTCGTCAGACGGAGAGGTGGTGGTGCTGGCGGCGGCGGACAAATTCAAACTGCTGGGGAGGACGGCGCTGGGGGAGGATTGCCGAGCGACGCCAGCGGTGGCGCACGGCAGGATGTATCTGCGAACGGTGTCGCACTTGATTTCGATCGGCGGTCCGTGAGGGGGCGAGGCGGCCGACGGTTTTACTTCAAACGGTGTTCTTGAAGGACAGGTAGCAGCGATGGGTTTAGTCGTGGAACCGGGGAAGACGCGGATCGGCTGGATCGGCGCCGGGGTGATGGGGAAAAGCATGTGCGGGCACTTGCTTGCACGGGGATTTGCGGTGACGGTGCATAGCCGGACGAAGGCGAAGGCCGAGCCGCTGTTGGCGCAAGGGGCCAAGTGGGGGAATAGCCCAAAGGACGTGGCCGCGGCAACGGACGTGGTCTTCAGCATCGTGGGTTTTCCGCGGGACGTGCGGGAGATCACGCTGGGACCGGAGGGGACGCTGGCCGGAAGCCGGCCGGGGACGGTGCTCGTGGACATGACGACGAGCGATCCGTCGCTGGCGCGGGAGATCGCCGAGCAAGCGCAGGGGGTGGGGGTGCAGTCGATCGACGCGCCGGTTTCGGGAGGGGATATCGGGGCGCGGGAGGCGCGGCTGTCGATCATGATCGGCGGAGACGGGGCGACGGTCGAGTCGCTCAAGCCGTGCTGGGAGGCGATGGGGAAGACGATCGTTCACCAGGGAGGACCGGGGGCGGGTCAGCATGCGAAGCTGACCAATCAGATCCTGGTGGCGGCCGGGATGGTGGGGGTGTGCGAGGCGCTGTTGTACGCTTACCGAGCGGGGCTGGACCTGGAGCGGGTGTTGCAGTCGGTGACTCCGGGGGCGGCAGGCAGTTGGACGCTGTCGAACCTCGCGCCGCGGATCATTCGCAACCAGTTTGAACCGGGGTTTTTCGTCGAGCACTTCATCAAGGACATGGGGCTGGCGCTGGCGGAATCGAAACGGATGGGGCTGTCGATGCCTGGGCTGGCGCTGGCCGAGCAGTTGTACGTGGCATTGGCCGCGCAAGGGCACGGGCGGGACGGGACGCACGCGCTAATGATCGCGCTGGCAGGATTGTCGGGGATCGATTGGCGGGGGCGAGAGACGTAGAGCGACGGGTGGGGCAGAAAATCTAGCCGCCTTCGGCAGACGCGGTCGAATCAGCCAGGGGGTGGGGCGGCGCAGGTTGTCGCCAGCTCGGCCAGGGTGGAGCAGAGTTTGTCGAGCGCCGGAGGATCGTGGCACCAGGAGAGGCTGATGCGGAGGAGGGATTCGCCCTCGGGGACCGAGGGGGGGCGGATGCCGGGGACGAACAAGCCGCGGGAGCGCAGCTCGGCCGAGAGGGCCATTGCCTGGTTCGGGTCGCCGACGAAGAGGGGGATGATTTGGCTTGGGGAGTGCGGATTCTGGGCCGGGCTGCCGCGGGAGACGCCGGTGATCCAGCCTTGGGTGCGGAGGGTGGTCTGCACTTCGGCGGCACGGGAGAGGAGTTCTTCGCGGCGATGCGGTTCGCTGACGACGATTTCTAGCGCGGCGATCGCGGCGGCGGCGTTGGCGGAGGGCTGGGCGGTGGAGAAGACGTACGGGCGGGCACGGTTGGCCAACCAGTCGATGAGGGAGCGGCGGCCGACGACGAAGCCGCCGCCGCAGCCGAGGGCCTTGCTCAAGGTGCCGATGCGGACGGCGACCTGATCTTCGACGCCGAAAAACTCGCACAGGCCGCGGCCGTGGGGACCGAAAACGCCGGTGGCGTGGGCCTCGTCGACGATCAACAGGGCGGAGTTCTGTTGAGCGAGCGCGGCCAGCTCGGGGAGGGGGGCCAGGTCGCCGTCCATGCTGAAGAGCGAGTCGGTGACGATCCAATTGCGGGCGGGAGAGCGGCAGGTGGCCAGCAGGTCGGCCAGGTGGGCGAGGTCGGCGTGGCGATAGACGTGGAGCGACGCGCGGGAGAGGCGGCAGCCGTCGATCAGGCTGGCGTGATTTTTCTGATCGGCGAAAATGGCGTCCTGGCGATCGACGAGGGAGGCGATGGCGCCGACGTTGGCGGCGAAGCCCGAGGGGAAGACGAGGGCGGCTTCGGCGGCTTCGAATTCGGCCAGGCGCCGTTCGAGATCGCGGAAGGAGTCCGCGCGGCCGGTAATCAGGGGGCTGGCGCCGCTGCCCCACCCTTCGCGCTGGATGGCGTCGATGGCGGCGGCGGCGAGACGGGGATCGCCGGCGAGGCCGAGGTAGTCGTTGGAACCGAAATTGAGCAGTGTCTGGCCGTCGAGGACTATCGACGGACCTTGGGGACCGCAACGGGTGGCGAGCCGGCGGCGCAGGCCGCGGGCTTCGAGTTCGCCGAGGGCGGACTCGAGCCAGGAGAGGGAATGGGAGGGGGATTCAGGCATGGAGGGGGGGTGGATTGGCCGTTATCGGTCGCGGACGGGCCAGAGAAGAAGAATCAACTTGGTCAGGACGAGGGCCGTGGCGATGACGGCGGCCAAGGCGCTGCCTTGACC
>JALHPA010000351.1 GCA_022842745.1 Pirellulales bacterium | reverse complement strand
ACAAGACTTAGAGAAAAAAGAGTTCGACATTCTGAAGCTCAGAGTTGCAACTCCGATTCAGATCGAGATCGAGCAGGGCGACATGAAGGGCCTGAGCTCTATCATCAACAAATACGATCCAAAGAACACTGGATCCATCACTGCCAGAAACTCTGAGATCACCAAGTTTCTTTCCGCGCGTGGATACAAGCGAGATGTCGCAGAAGCATTCGCCAAGACACTTGGTAAAATGAGCCCAATATTTTACACTAAATCTGTTCAATTCTCACTGGATTCGGATAGTGGATTCACTGTCAAAATCAATTTCATCAACTTCATTGACCTGGATAATAAGGGGATCGACTTTGGGTAGAGGCGCAGATCTAGAAACATTTCGAGAGATCTTCAAGGATCAGCGTCCGGATCTAGCCCTGGGGGTAATCACTCAGCTCGGGGCTTACTCCGATCGCTCGATGCTCCGCGTCCAGGTGCGCGTTTTCCCGGATGAGCGTGAGATCGTGGCCATCATGACCTGGCAATTCGTGGGAACCGACTCCGGGGACTTCGAGTTTCCGAACGTAGGCGACCTGGTGCTCGTGTGCTTCCTGGATAAGAGTCCAGATGACGCATTCGTGATCGCGCGCCTCACATCCAAAGAAGACACCATGCCCCCCATGGCGATGGAAGGTCATCGGGTCTCCAAAGCCAAAAAGAAGCTTTTCCTCAACTCTCCGGAAGCGATCCACCTCACTCGGGGGGTTGCTGGCGAGGAAGAGGGTATCGAGAACTTGGTCCTTGGCCAGGTGCTCAAGCTGGCGATGTCCACAGAGCTCACGGCGAGCGCAAGCGCTGCGGACGAGCTGTCAAAACTCGCTGAGCAAACCAAGGAAGCGGTGAGCAAACTCAGCTCCCTAGTGAGTGCTCTGAGTACGTTCGCCAGCGCTTTGACGGTCGAGGCAGCTGCGGGTGCAGCGCTCACGGCTCAGCTCACACCGATCACAGCTGCGCTTCCAGGCATCAGCTCAGCGATCGACTCGGTAAAGAGTGCTGCCGTGTCCTTGAAAAGCGATTTCGAGGACATAAAAGAGAGTCCTGTCGATGACGACGCCATGTTGAGCGATATTGCATTCACTGAAAAAGGCTCAAGCTAGTCAAAACACGTTTTTTAGGAGAACCTGGGAACACAAATGGCTTTAGACGATCTTCTCAGAACAGACATTGCGCATAAAGGCGACCTGGTCCTGACCGCTAGCGGCGATCTGGACACGATCACTGGCCTTGCGAATGTCAAAGAAGCGCTGTTCCGGAGAATGGTAACCAATCCAGGCGCGCTCGCGCATCGTCCGAACTACGGTGTGGGCATCAAGAACTACCAGAATGCGGTCAACTCCATTTCGGTGCAGCGTGAACTTGCCGGGAAGATTCAAGAGCAATTCGAACAGGATCCACGCGTTGAAGGCGTGAAGGGTGTATCCATTCAGTACGATCAGACGAATCCATCGATCGTAATCCTGACTGTTCGTGTTAAAATCGTCGGATATAGCGAGCAGGAGATGAGCTTCACTCCTTTCGGAGAGGGTGTTTAATGGCCACGCAACTACCATCATTTTCAGAGCTTTATGACATCTTCCTGAATGCCGCGCAGTCAGCTGCTCCGGAGCTCACGGATAACGTAGAAGGCTCAATCCTTGACGCGAACGCTGGCGCGACAGCCCTTGTGGGTGAAGAAGTCGCCAAAATCGTTGCTCAGCTCTTTGCAAAGTCCTTCTTTAGGACCGCGCACGGGCCTGAGGTTACCCTGGCAGACGACGATCTCGAGACTCTGGCCGTTGACCATTTCGGCGAGCGCTTCGCTCGACCTGAGGCAACCAAGGCCGCCACAGTGGTCACATTCACCAGGCCTACGACTGGAGCGGGCAATATCCTGATTCCAGCGGGGACCATCGTAAAGACTCAGCCCAATGCAAACGGGCAATCGCAGCGCTTTGAGACTCTCTCTGCTGTCACGATCTCGGGACTTACGATCAACGCATCGGTGCGCGCGATCGTGGCCGGTATCGAAGGCAATGTGGATCCATCGAAGATCGTGGTCATCGAGTCCACCCTTCTAGATCCGACAATTACTGTCAACAATACCCTATCTGCGGTAGGTGGAGCTGCTGAGCAAAGCGACTCTGAATACCAACAGACCATCCGAAATCTCATTGAGACACTCCGGGGGGCTACTCTTGCCGCCATCGAAGCAACGGCCAAGACTGTTGCAGGCGTTGAGACAGCTACCGCCGTAGAGCGCGAGATCGTCGTGCGCGAGTGGAGCATTGCCAATGACGCTCCAGTCTCTGGAAGCATTCCATTCCGGATCCCTGAGGCCATCCTGTACATTGCAGATGCCAATGGAACAGCATCCTCACTCTTGATCGCGGACGTTCTTGCTGCCATTGAGCCAGTGCGCGCGGCAGGTGTTGAGATCCAGATCAAGGCAGCTCAAGCTTTCTCCCTCAATTGGCTTGCAAGCTACACTCTCAATCCAACAGGTCCAAACTACGCATCTCTGGTCAGCGATCCAACTCCAGTGGAGCAGTCCATGCGCGACTACATCCAGAACCTTCCTATCGGGACAGGATTCGATCGTGGTCAGGCGCGAGCAGCAATCCTCGCCACATGGGGAAGCGCAGGCACGACCGATCTCACCGACTTTGACACGATCAGCCCTGTTGGCAACGTGTCGGTCAGCGCGGTTACTAAGATCGTGCCAGGAACGGTGGAGATCAGCTGATGGCAGCTCTGACTCAACAGCAATACTTCGAGAAGCTCAAAGCAATGGTGCCAGACTGGTACTTTTTGAACGAGCGACTCAATGTGGCCACCTTCCAGGGTATCGCCGCAGTATTCGCGCGCCTGCACGAGTCAGCAGAAGAGCATTTCAAAGAGACCATGATCAAGACGCCAAACGCGTCTGAGCTGTTTCTTGACGCACATGGTGAAGAGCGAAACGTCACTCGTCTCCCCTCGGAAGCCGATCCGATCTACTCCGAGCGCATCAGGAACATCACCAACTTGTCAGACAATCCAGCGATCAAAAGCATCGTGGATGCTCTCCTGGTCAACGGAGAGTCCATTGTCCGGGATGGATTCAATTCCAGACTGTTCCTAAACAGAGAGACTTTCTACAACCGTGGGGATATCTTTTCGGACATCTTCTACAACGTGTTCACCATCATTGTGGAAAATCAGCTCCATGAGCCCTATAGTTTCATGAACAGAGAAAACTTCTTGAGCCGAGAGGACTTCTTTGGGGCAACTGAGAGCAGCTTGGCAATTTTTGAGCAGATTGCCGCAGCGGTTGACAAGGCCAAGGCTTTTGGGGTGCTCTATCGAATTCTAGAGCGGCAAGCCGCTTAAAGGGAGATTGAAATGGCGAGACGTAAATACAGCGACGGCATGGAAGTAGTCTATGAAGATCAAAACGCGGAGGCTGCGTTAGCCGAGCGTGAACTTTACGACCGCGTCGTTTTCGAGCTCATTCAGCGCGTCGAGAATGCCTTTTTCAATGATTCCATGAAGGTCAACTTTGTCGGCGCAACCACGGTATCCGTGAATCAAGGCTCTGGATTCCAAACTGACAACACTCAAGTAAGCCCTGAGCCTACCAAGCGTCTCATGTTCTTGGAGTCTTCCGTCAATAAGACGCTCACAGCTCCGGACGGAGTGAATGACCGCATTGACTTGATCTGCGTGAAAGCTCAGCGCGTGGTTTCCGCGACTGACTTGCGCAAGTACAAGGCCACCATTGCATCCACTCCTACGAACGTCACTTTCGACGTGGAGACCGACTGGTCTGCCGATACGATCGTTGTCGCAGGAACTCCAGCAGGCTCTCCAGTAGCCCCTTCGGTGCCGTCTGGATACATCAAGCTAGCCGAGCTCCTTGTTCATGCTGTGACCGGCCTCGCAAGCCAGTCTGACGTGACCGATACTCGAGTCTTGTTGCCAGTGGGGGGCGACGTTCTGCTCAACACTCTAGGCCTTCAGCGCGTGACATCCGGAACATCTGTTTCTCTGTCTCAGCTGATCTCTGACATCGATGCTTTGCTCAAGTTCGGATACCAGAACTACACTGACTTTGACGTTCTCGGATCAGATCCAGCGGTTCCAGGCGCAAGCAAGGTCCGCATGTACCACAAGGGTGGCGTGTTCTACTTCCGCGAGAGCGGTGGTGCGATCAATCCACTCGGATCTGGTGGAGGCGGTGGCGGATCCGCTGTCTGGTCTCCAAATCCAGGCAATGCTCCGACTGAAGACGTGGACAATAACGAGAAGATCTTCCTTTTCGAGTCCGGACTCGGACAGAAGCTCACTCTGTTTGTGAAAGTTCCTCAGGGCTATATTTCCGGCCGCCAGGTGATCTTGTACGTCGGTCAGTACTCTCCGAGCTCATCCAACACTCAGCTGCTCTCCTCGGTGACGAGTTTGGTGAGAAAGAATCTTGACGCGATCACCAGCACGGCTAATCAGCACGCTTCTGGAAACTCTGCGTTAACCAACACTGTTTCAAATCAATTTCGCGAGGCGGCATTGCCTTTGACCAACTCC
>JALHPA010000350.1 GCA_022842745.1 Pirellulales bacterium | reverse complement strand
CAAGCGTTACCGCCGAAGGCGTAGAACAGTTCCGGGCGGTACTTCCCTAATGCAGCGTCTATGGCCAATAAACGAGAACGGCATAATAGAGGCAAGAAAGGTGTCAGGAAACGTCTGCGTCCGGATCCGCCGTCTTCCGTGGTCGGCCGCGGGGGGTGGCTAAGAATAAGGTTCCTGACACCTTTAATCCCCCAGCCCATCGGGGTTGGCACGAAGGCGATAGATCCTAGGGGGACCGGGGGACGGCTGTCCCCCGGAAGCACCCCAGATCGACTCTCAGATTCCGCGCACGAGCCTCGATTGAGGAAGTGTCACAGAGACTGTCCGCAGACCTGTTCGGCGACGGCATACGGTGAATAGCGCGACTGCGAGACATCCTACCGCCAGCAGTGCGAGAGTTGCCGGCTCGGGCACAGTGACTGGCGAGACCAGATAGCCGAAGCTGCCGCCACCCAGTGGCGGTCTGGCGAGGCCGACGAATTGTCCCAGGTCGTTGAGGCCGGTAATCGTATTGAACTCGGTTCCGAGCGGCAGGTCCTCGATTGATGCACTGAGTTTGCTCCAACTCTGTAGGCTGGGATCGTAGAGCAGCAATTCGTGCGAGAGCGTCACTGCCACCACCTGGCCCAGGTTGTTTCGCAGCGCTCTGGGAGAACCGTGAATTTCAGCGTCGAGCGCCTCGATCGGGCTGGGCAACAATCCCAAAAACACGCCATCCGAGTCCCACAGGGCCAGATTATCCCCTGCCCAGCCAAACACCGTCCCTAGTTCGTCGATGCTCAGCGGACGAATCACTTGGTCCGGCAAGGGCTGCTGCAACGGCTTGTAGGCGCCATTGCCTTTGTAGATGTACGCGCCGGAGTACGTGTTTGTGAATACGTCGTCGTCTGGGTTCGCCAGGTCCTTCGGATCGAAGGCGAACAAACTCACGCCGGCCGCAAATTGATTGGCGCTATTGATGCGGGTAGCGCTCGACGTGCTGGAGCTCGACGACGGGCCGCTTTCAAAATCGTCGGGGATGGGCGGGTTTATGTAGGGATAAAGAGGATTGAGGGCCGAAAGTTCCATGCTTCCCTGTGGGCTCCACAGAGCGAGCGACGAGAATCCACCGGGCGGAGTCGTGGCAGGATCCGTGCGGAAGACGCCGACGAGCACATTGTGAGCGTCGTTGATGCCGCCCGACGTAAGTCCGCTAACGAACAACGACACACTGTTTCCTGGAACTTCAATGGGAGTTGGAGCGCCCAGGGCGTCAAAAAAGTAGGGTGCATCGTTGATATTCCCAACGACCTCCCCCTGATTGTTGATGGCAAACCCGGCGTGGCTATAGTTGCCGGGCAATTGGTTGGTCGTCGCCAGCGTTTTCGCAGCGCCATTGCGATAGGTAACCAAATCCTTGGCGGCTACGCCGTTGATGCGCGTCGCCACATAGCCAGTCGCCTGGCCGTGACTGTTGATGTCAAAGAAGTAGCTGTCGATTACATTGGCATGGTCCGGTCGAATGACGATGTCATACGAGTAGGGAACTGCCACGGCTCGTTCCGCGCTGGCCAGCACCAGCAAGAGCGTCGCGAGGCGAACGGCCCTCGATAAAGCAGATTTTCGGTTCATAAGCTTTTCCTGTTGATGGTGAACACTTGATTGCTAAGCGTAGGTGTTGGAATGGATCGCCAGCGACGGCGGCGATTGACGCTGCGGTCGGCATCGTCGTTGGGACAAGGAACCAAGGGGGCGACCGTCGGTTATTTGCGGCCGATCTGCCGACGCCGCGAGGCGAAGGGAAGGAGGCCCAGCGCGCCAATGCAGGCGATGAGTAGTCCGGCAGGCTCCGGCACGAGACGAAGCGACGTAATCCGAAATTCGGCTACGGCGTAACCCGGCTCGCCGTTGCCGTCCTCGATAAAGATGCGTCCGCGGGCGGTCGTGAACTTGCCCAAGTCTGGCGGGATTAGGGGCAGGTTCGTCGAAGCAAGCGCCGAGCCCGAGGGATCGAGCAGATCCAGGCTCATGCCCAATATCGGGAAGAAATTCCCGGCGGGGTCTTGGACGGGGTCGCCGGTCCAGTCGGTGAAATGGGACGGGAACAGGAGCGGACTCTGCACCCGGTAAGCGTCGCCGTTAATGAATCCGGCGCTGCCGTCGTTGATACGAATGCTGTACATGAAAGGGCTCGGTCCCGTCCGGTAGTCGTGTCCGCCGAGAGTCAATCGCATGCTCACCGGCAGCGGCGGAACGTTGAATCCGTTCGGTGCGAAGAAGTACCGGTAGCTGATCTCGGACGGGTCGTTGTCGTCGAATCCGCGCTGATATCCGGTCTCAAAAAAGTTGTACTCGCCCTCGACCGCCAGGCCGAGTTGGATCGAGTCGTGGAACCAATTGAGCGCGTCGTCAATGCGGGTGATCTCGCCACGGATTGCTACCGCTCTTTCGAACGGTTGAGCGGCCAAGGAAGCGACCGCCAAGGTCAGCAGTGCGATCACCGCCACGGCGATGCGGGGCATCGAGAATAGGTTCATGTTCTTGGCTTTCACTACGTTTGGGACAGAGGTGTTCACAGCGCCATGATTGTGAGACCGACGTTGTCGAGCGTTTCGACGCTTTTCCTTCCGCCGAGGAGGATGCGCGGCGCAGTCAGGGAAAATCGACGGGAAAAGAGTCTCGCTGCTTGCGCGCAGTCTGCGCGGAAAGACAGCCAACCCAACCGATCGCCACTCATTCACCGACCACAGACCAAGCGGTCCTGGCGGCAGTGTGACCGGGGAAACGGCAAGAGCCGTTGACGGGGCCAGAGAGCCGGAGCAGTGGGGGCATCGTAGCCCGTGGCCGGGACAATAGCAACGCGCGGCGACCCTGTGGGCTAGACAAAGCCAGGCCATGCAGGCCGATCCGAAGGGCAACAAGAAACGCTACTGCCTGAAGAGAACGGCGGAAATCACGCGTGTTCGCCGGACAATCCGCACAATGTACCCTCCAAACCGTCGACGATGGCAGGTCGGCCGTGACGGATCGAAAATATTTGCTGAATTCCCTGATCGGGGGAAGAACTGGAGTAGTTCGTGCGGCGGCGCCGACTTGCCCCCTGCTCGGCGGGCCCTCCTGAATGTCAACGCCGTGAAGAAATCGCGCGGCAGATTGTGGCCGCTTACGCCGACACTGTAGTCGAATTCGCCCAGATCCCAGTTATTCTGACAGCCCTGGACTTTCAGAGAGGCGTCACAGTTTGATTTTGGGGCTGGCGACGGCGGAAGTTCAAGCGCGATTACTGCGGCAGTTGGCCTAGGAGGTTGGCCATGCGGAGGGCGGATTCGGCGGATTCTGCGCCTTTGTTGCCGACGCGGCCGGAGAGGATTTTTCCGGAATGGGGGCATTCGGAGTTCCAGGCGCGGGCCAAGCAGGTAATGCTGTCCAAGAAGATGACGACGTCGTAGCCGTACTCGACCATCCGCTTGGCCTTTTCCAGGACCATCTCCGAGACCTGGATGTGCCGCGCGGCCGATTCGTCGAAGGTGCTGCTGATGACTTCGCAGTTGGCGGATTTGACCTGCCGCTCCATGTCGGTGACTTCTTCCGGCCGCTCGTCGATCAAGAGCATCATCACGTAGCACTCGGGATGATTGGCCAGCACCGCCTTGGCCATCTTTTGCAGCAGGATGGTCTTGCCGGCGCGGGGGGGGCTGACGATCAAACCTCGCTGGCCAAAGCCGATCGGAACGATCAGATCGACCACGCGCATGCTCACTTCGTCTCCCGTCGTCTCCAGACGAACGCGCTTATCCGGATGAAGCGGCGTGAGCTCGTCGAACAGAACCTTTTCGGTGAGCAGGTTGGGATCCTGCCGATTGATCGCCTCCACCCGCAACAGGGCGAAATAACGCTCGTTCTCCTTGGGGGGCCGAATTTGACCCGACACCGTCGCGCCGGTGCGCAGTCCAAAGCGGCGAATCTGGCTCGGAGAGACGTAGATATCGTCCGGGCAGGAAAGGTAATGGTAGTCGGGGCTGCGGAGAAACCCGAATCCGTCGGGAAGGATCTCCAGCGTCCCCTCGCCGAACATCAACCCGTTGAGTTTGACCCGCTCCTTGAGGATTTTGAAAATCAGGTCCTGCCGCTTGATGCCGGTAATTTCGCTCAGATTTTCCTTGCGCGCTTGCTCGATGAGCTGAGGCATCGACATCCGCTGCAATTCGGCGATGTGGATATCCGCCTGCTTGCTCTGGTCCTGCCGATCGGGGAATGCCTGCGCCCCGCGGCCCCGGTTGCGTTCGGCTTCCGCGGCCAGCTCCTCGGCCAGGGAAAGGGGTTCCTCATCGGCAAGGGGGTCCAAGGGAAGCGGCTCCGCCCCCGCGGAATCGCTCGCGGGCAGAGAGGGGGCCGGGAACTTCCGTGTTTTGGCGCTTTTGATTTCCGACATGCGACGAGAACTCCTGACTAGCGGGGACGGCTCCCAAGGAGCAGGGAGCGGCGGGAGGGGAAGAACGAGGGGATCGTGCAGGAACGCGGGGGAGGGAGGAGGGAAACCGGGCGTTTATCGAGGATGGGCGTGCGCGGGGATCGTGCCGGTGACTGAATAACTATTCGG
>JALHPA010000349.1 GCA_022842745.1 Pirellulales bacterium | reverse complement strand
CTTCCACCATCTTCAGGCGGGCTTCGAGATTCTCGACCTCAACCTCCAATTGCCGCTTGGCGGCCAGCATGCTCTCCAATTTCTGCCGGGCGGCAGACAAGCCCTGCTCGCGAGCATTGAGGATGTCGCGAAGGCTGGTCAAAGTCGCCTCGTTCGTCTTGTAACGGCCGAAACGATTCGCGAGGTCGATTCTGACCTGCTGCTTGGAATACGTGCGACCGGCGTAATGGAAGGTATCCTTGCCGCTGGCCGCGTCGGACTTGAGGCTCATCAACTCGTTGCGGTCCTTATCGAGCTTTTGCTCCGAGCCTTCGATCTGCTTCTTGAGCCGCTCGACCTCGACTTCCTCTTTGGCAATCACATGCATATTCTTGCGAATATCTGGGAGCAGTTCGCGGACCATATTGCGGGCCCGATCGATCTCGAACTGGATCGGGACGCTGTCCTTGACCGAATCGCGGACCCAGCCGGCGGTAGTGCCAACATAACTGGTGGCGTTACGGCCGAAGCAGAATAGCCCCAGCAGTGCCAATCCCCCCACGACGAACAATGTTTTCTTAATCATGATCGAAGCCCTCCTTTCGAGGTCGGCGAACCCTTGTCAATAAGTGCGAAGACATCTCCGGTCGACGTGGCCGGGTTGCAGTCATAAAGATTGTTCGCCAGCAAAATCCCGATCTTGGAAAAAAACGGAGGGGACCAGAAATATTCTTTCAAGGTGGCACGGAAACCGGCGGACGGCCGGAAACGGCGCCGCAGTCCATAGGCGCAAGAGGGCCATTCGTGCGGATACCCGCCAAGAAAGCGCAGAGAACCCGCGGTAAAGAACGCTATCTTCCCGGCTAAGGCATCAGCGGCGGGAGCTGGTCTTCTCTGCGGTGGGAAAATCGGCCGGGATGGGCGTCGTCACTTTGCCCGTCGCCGCCCATTCGGCGCCCCGGATCAGGGTGGTTTGGAACCCGGCGCAGCGCATAGCCTCGACGCCGTGCCCCATTGGGGTATGGAATACTCGCCCCTTGCCGAAATCGACCGTAAAGATCATCGGTTCGTGGTAGCCTGCGCCCCCCTGCTTGGGATCGGAATACGACGTGGCAAGGATCGTCATATTCTCCGCCGGGCCGCGGAGGCGGTCGTATAGCTCGTCTTTGACGTGCAACCAGGCCGGAGGCATATCCTTGGTTATGGGGTGCTCGCCGTCGCGGACGACCACTTGAAAGTCATGTTGGGAACCGTGGCTTCCGCCGCCGCCGGGAGAGGCATCGCGGACGAACTTGCCATCGATAAAGCGGACGTAGGGGCCGGATTTTTCGTTCCGGCCGCCCCAGCCCCCCAATCCGATCATGGCGTTGTACTCGGGCCAATCGCCGAACGAATTGTTGGCAGCGTGGACAATCACCAGGCCTCCGCCCCCGCGAACATAGTCGATCAACGCTTGCTCCGCCGGCTTGCTCCAGCGGTCGCCGTTGTAATTGCTGATCACGACCCGGTAGTCGGAAAATGAGGGATGGAAGTTACGCAGATCTTGCCCCGCCGGGGGACTGGTGGCGACGGCCACCGTGAACAGCCCCGACGACTCCAGACAGGACTTCAGAACCGGAGTGGTCGCCTTCCAATCGTGATTATTCTGGCCATCCACGATCAGGGCCTTCAGCTTTTCAGCCCCATCGGCCAGCCCGAACGTGAGAGGGACGATCGAAGCCAAAACGAGTGCGCGGAACGCAATGCGGAACATCGGAGAAACTCGCAAAGGTGTGGAAATCGCTAGAAGGCCCAGGCAAGAGACAAAACCCACCTGGAGCAAGCGTAGCAGAGCGAATCGGCCGCCGCAAATCCGGCGGGGCGCCGGAAGCAGCCCGTTTTTCAGTCCGAAAGCCCGAAGGCGCAAACGGCGCCGCCGCGTCAGGGAGCGATACGCCCGCGCCAGAGATACGTATCGCCGTAATAGCCGCGGTGCGTAATGGTATGGCTTCGCGGGGCGACGCCGAACCAGCCATAGGCGTAGCCCGTGCCCACGGTCGGCTGAAGCACGCCGGGACGCGCCGGCTGGAGCACGAGATAGCGCGGCGTACCAGCGCCAGCAGCCGCGCCAAGCGACAAGAGCAGAAGTAAGGAACCGAGCAGCGCGCGCATGGGCGATCCTCTACCGACAGCGGGGCCTAATCTCTGTTTCGAGCGGGGCCGAGTACCGGCTGAATGGATTTTTCCCGCTAGCGGCAAAAATGGGACAAATTGCGCGGCCGGATTACGGCCGGATTTCGGCTGGATAACAACCGGACTACCAAGAGAAGCAGCCTTCGAACCCGGCGCCAGGCACAGCGACGGGGCCGAACGCAGGACCGCCAACCGGCCCGGTATAGGGGGCGATCCAAGGATATTGTCCAGCGTAGGTACGATAGCCGTACCAAGGGGCGTAGATTCCATACGGACGATAGGCAAAGAAACGGGAACCATACCCGTAGTAGGGTCCGAACGGGTACCGGGCGCCCCAGCCGTAGCCATAACTGTAGGGCACGTACCAAGGCCGAGTGCCAAAACCCCAGGGATACGCGCCCCGATACCAGGGGGAATAACCGTATCCGCCCCCGACAAATCCGCCGACAGCAAAGGTCGAACTCACCGCAATATCGCCGCCGAAACCCCCAACGGGATAGCCTGTCGAAGGATCCACGTCCGGCGTCCACGACGCAGGTTCATAGTGCGGCCCGTAACGGCGTTGACCGTAGATCGTGACGGAGTCGGCGGCCGGATCGAGCAGCCGGTAGGTTTCGCCAGCCGATGCAGCAGATGGCGCAAACGCCGACGCAAGTCCAAAACAGAATCCAAAAACCCAACAACGCATGGGAAACCCGACCGATTCCGGCGCTCGCGAAAAGAAGCCCCAACCTCCATGCTAGGTTGGACCGGGAACGCTGGTCAAGCAAATGCCAAGAGATGCCGCTCGCGAAAGCCCTCCCGGGCAGCGAGATCGACCCTTTTTCAAGCAGTCCAGCGTGTGGCCGCTACGACCGGGCGTCGATCCCGGCGGCGAGTTTGCCGAGAGCCTCCGTCTCGATCTGGCGGACGCGCTCGCGGGTCAAGCCGAGCGACTCGCCGATTTCCTTCAAGGTCTTCGGCTCGTGATCTTCCAGGCCGAACCGCATTTTGAGCACGGTCGCCTCCCGGCCGTCCATGTGCTGGATCATGCTCATGACTTTGGACAGATTGTCGTGGGCCAGTAGTTCGTCTTCCGGGCGGCGGGTCGCGGAGTCGATGACCATTTCCCCCAGCGACCAGCCGGCCTCGGCCTGGTCGGTTTGCGGGGTGCTATTGTAAATGCGAATGGCCTTTTTGATGATCGGCAGCTTCTTGCGGGGGAGGCCCAGGACGCGGGCGATTTCTTCCGGAGTGGGAGTGCGGCCCAACTCCTCGGTCAGCCGGGCCGACGCCCGCCGCCACTTTGAGAGCAGTTCCACCATGTAGGCCGGAATGCGAATCGTCTTGGCGGTATTGATCAAGGCCCGTTTGATCGACTGCTTGATCCAGTAGCTGGCGTAGGTGCTGAAGCGGGTCCCCATCGCGGGGTCGAAGCCTTCCACGGCGCGGAGCAGTCCCAGGTTGCCCTCTTCGATCAGGTCCTGGAGAGCCAGCCCCTTGCCGGCATAACCGCGCGCAATATTAACGACCAGGCGCAGGTTGGCCCGCACCATCCGGTCCCGCGCGGCGACGTCGCCATTGCCGATGGCGACGGCGAGATCCTGCTCTTCGCGGCTGGAGAGCAACGAGGTTTCGTTGATCTCGCGCAGGTAGGTCTCAAGCGGCGTTTGCACGGCCGAGTTGGATTTGCGTCGCGTGGTGGGCATGCGTCGGATCGTGTCGAGGTCGAGAATCAGCGGAGCCGGTCGAACATGTGGTGCTATCGACCCCGGCGCGAAGCTTTCTGCAACCGAGGCGCGAGTCGACAAGGTGGACGGAATGCGCCCATCAGTCGGCCGGTAACGATGGCGCTAGCGCGCTGGCCGGGAGGACCGCGAAATCGGCATCACCGGCATGGAAAGACCGGCGCCGCCGCCCGACCGAGTGGGCATGGACCGGTAGTGCCCGTTGTACCGGATCGTTTGGAGGAGGGGCGGGAGCGGGAAAATCTACGATCGCTCTTTCTCGGCGACGCGGCGGTAGAGGTCGCGGGCCTGGCTGCGGACGTCGCCGAACCGGGAAGGCCACGACTTTTCCTCCAGCCGTTGCAGCGCCTCTCGGGCGGCGGACCAATTCTCTAGCTGGATTTCGGCCTCCGCCAGCTTCAAAAGCCCGGTCGGTTCCAGCGCGCGGATATCCGCGACTCGCCGCCAGTGCGCCGCGGCATCGGTCCAGCGCTTTTGTGTCTGGCGGATTTCCGCGAGCAGGGCATGGCTTTCCGACTCCTGGGGGAGCATTTCCACGATCGTCTGGTACGCGCGCTCCGCTTCGCGGGGCTGCTTGGCCTTGGCCAAGCGCTCGGCCAGGGATCGGTAGAGCTGGATATCGCGGCGGGAGAGCTCGGCGGAGGCGTAGAGCTGCTCGGTGGCCGCCGCCGGGTCGCCGGCGGCGTCCAGCGCGTCGACGAGCAGC
>JALHPA010000348.1 GCA_022842745.1 Pirellulales bacterium | reverse complement strand
CGGCAATCGGAATTCGCGTTCGCAGCGACTGGGGGGAGGGACATGCCAAAGAGGTGGATTCCGAAGAGTCGGTTAGCGGCCAGACCCTGCTCGAACCGCACATGACTGCACGGATCAGTCGCGAGGCGCGGAAGAATATGGGTTTGATTTCGAAGCCGTTGGAGGTGGCGTCGTACTTTCGGAAAATTGAAGTGCCGGGCGTAATCACGGATCGGCCCGGGGTGAGCGATCGGGGGGTTGTGGCCCCCGTGACGGGAATCATCACTCACATTTATGCCCATCCGGGCGATACCGTGGCGCCCAACGGGCCACTCTTCTCTCTGCGTCTGGTGAGTGAGACGCTTCACACGTCGCAGCTTGAGCTGTTCAAAGCCACCAAGGAGATCGACATTTCGCAGCAGCAGCGGCAGCGATTGGAGGGCCTGGCTTCGACCGGAGGGGTCGCCGGGACCAGGATTTTGGAGATCGACAACCAGATCCAGCGGATGAACGTGAATGTCCAGGCGTACCGACAGGACTTGCGCGCGCGAGGACTTTCGTCCGATCAAATTGCGGCCGCGGCTCGGGGCGATTTTCTGACAGAAATCACCGTGAGCGCGCCGGCGGAAGAGCCGATTCGCGTTGGCCAGAGCCAAGCTCCCGAAGGTGTGGTAGGAGAGCCGCGGCGCCAGCCGTTCAGCTTCGAGTTGCAATCGCTGTCGGTTGACCTGGGGCAACAGGTCGAGGCGGGGAAGGTGCTGTGCCACCTGGCGGACCACCGGTCGCTATTGATCGAGGGGAGGGGCTTCAAGAAGGACATGGCCCTGATTCAAAGAGCGGCGAAGGAGCGGTTTCCGATCACCGTGGGAATTGAGGATACCGACTGGGCGGATTGGCCCCCGTTTCCCAAGCAATTGTTGATCGACCATGTGGCCAACTCGATCGATCCGGTCAGCCGAACGTTTGCCTTCTATCTGCCACTGGAAAATCATTGGCAGGCGTACCGCCAGGAGGGGCAGGAGCGGTTCATCTGGCGGTTTCGGCCTGGCGATCGGGTGCGGCTGTCGGTGGGGGTCGAAAGGATCGAGAACGTGTTTGTCCTGCCGGCGGCGGCGGTCGTGCGGGAGGGTCCGGAAGCGTTCGTGTTTCGCCAGAATGGCGATTTGTTCGACCGAATTGGGGTGCACCTAATGCACGAAGACAGCACCTCGGCCGTGATTGCCAACGATGGGAAGCTGCGGAAGAACTCGTATATCGCCCAGAACGCGGCGGCGACGCTGAACCGGGTGCTCAAGGCGCAGCTTGCAAGTGGGCAACCGGTTGGCATGCACGTCCACGCCGACGGCACCACGCACGCGGCGCACTAGGAATGACTTCATGCTGAACGCCGTAATCCGGTTTTCACTGCGTTACCGCCTGCTGGTCGTGGTCGCCAGTTTCACGCTGCTGGTGTATGGAAGTTATCTGGCGACGACCATGCCGATCGACGTCTTTCCCGACCTGGATCGGCCGAGGGTGGTGATCATCACGGAATGTCCCGGCCTGGCGACCGAGGAGGTGGAGACGCTGGTCACGCAGCCGATCGAGATTGCTTTGTTGGGGGCGGCGGGGGTGCAAGCCGTACGCAGTCAGACGACAGCGGGGCTGAACGTGATCTACGTGGAGTTCACCTGGGAAACCGAGATTCGGACGGCGCGGCAGACGATTCAAGAGCGGCTGGGAACTGTGGTCCTGCCTGTCGGGATCCGGCCGCAGATGACGCCGCCGGCATCGATCATGGGACAGATCGTCATCGCGGGCATGTATCGCCAGCGTGGACCCAAGGGGGGGGAACTGGTTCCGATTGGCAAATCGGGGGAGCTCGGGGAGTTGGTGTTGGCGGAGGACGGCGGGCCGCGGTTTCTAGCGTGGGAACCGGTCGATCGGCACGATACCGCCAGTTGGAAACCGATGGCGGTCGAGAATTTGAGGTGGAAAAGCGACCCGGAGGGGAGATGGACGGCAATGGCTTCGATCGAGGGCAAGGGGGTCGAAGCGACGTTTCCCACCGAGGAAGAGCAGCAGATGTCGCTGCGGACGACGGCCGATTGGGTGATTCGACCTAGGCTGCTGAAGATCCCCGGAGTCGCGGAGGTCTTTATCCAGGGGGGGGATCGAAAGCAGTATCAGATTCTGGTCGACCCGGCGGCGCTGCTGGACTTTGACGTGACGCTCCAGGAAGTCGAGCGGGCGCTATCCGAGAGCAATCTTAACACCAGCGGCGGCTTCGCGGTGACGGGCGAAACGGAGCGGCCGATCCGCATTTTGGGGCGGCTGGGGCCGGACGCATACCGCGTGGTGCAGGATTTGCGAAAGATTCCGGTGAAAGACAACGACCAGCGGCCCGTGCTGCTGGAAGACGTGGCGCGAGTCACCGAGGGAGCGCAGTTCAAGCGCGGCGATGGCAGCATTAACGGCCGTCCGGGAGCGGTGTTCTCGATCGTGAAGCAACCGCACGTGGACACGCGGGCGCTCACGGACGGCGTCGCGGCCGCGTTGGCGGAGGTGGAGTCGTCTTTGCCGGCCGACATTGTGATTAACTCCGACTTGTTTCGACTGAAGAACTTCATCGATCGGGGGATTTTCAACGTCGGCGAGGCGCTGGTGATTGGCGCCGTTTTGGTGCTGGTCATCTTGTTCGTGTTCTTGCAGAACTTCCGCACCACGTTTATTACGCTGACGGCGATTCCGCTGTCGCTGGTGATTACGACGCTGGTGTTTCGCGCGTTGGGATACCTGACCGGCGAGCAGCTCTCGATCAACGTGATGACGCTGGGGGGGATCGCGGTGGCGATGGGCGAACTGGTCGACGACGCGATTGTCGATGTGGAGAACATTTTTCGCCGGCTGAAGGAGAACCACTCCGCGGGCAGCCCGAAGTCGTCCTTGCTGGTGGTGTACGAGGCAAGCAAGGAAATCCGCAGCGCCATCGTATTTGGCACGGCGGTGGTGATTCTGGTGTTTTTACCGCTGTTTGCCTTGTCGGGCGTTGAAGGGCGACTGTTCGCTCCGCTGGGCGTGGCCTACATCGTTTCGATATTGGCGTCGCTGGTCGTTTCGCTGACGGTCACGCCGGTGCTGAGCTACTATTTGCTGCCGCGGTCGAAAGCGGCGCAGCATGCTGGGGACGGCCCGCTGCTGCGAGGGCTGAAATGGGCGGCCTCGCCGTTGATCCGGCTGAGCATGGCGGTCCCTGGATGGCTGTTGGGAATTACGTGGTTGATGGTGGCGTTTGCCGGCTGGGAGTTGACGAAGCTGGGGCGAGACTTTTTGCCCCAGTTCGACGAGGGGAGCATTCAGGTGAATGTCACCCTGCCGCCGGGGTCTTCGCTGGAAGCGTCGAATCAAATTTCTCGGCTGATCGACAACAAGTTTCGTCAGCGCCAGAATTCGAGCGATAATCCCGACGGCGAGATTCTGAATTTCGTCCGTCGCACGGGCCGGGCCGAGATGGACGAACACGCGTCGCCGGTGAACGTCGGCGAGTACATCTTGAGCATGAATCCCAAAGCGCATCACAGTCGCGAAGCGATGATTCAGCAAATTCTCGACGAGTTGCGCGACGAGGCGCCGGGGGTCGATATCGAAGTCGAGCAGCCGCTGGCTCATTTGATCAGCCACATGGTTTCCGGCGTGTACGCGCAGATCGCGATCAAGGTGGTGGGGGATGACTTGGATGCGCTTTTGGCGACTGCGGAAAAGGTGAAGACCGCCATTAAGGATATTCCAGGCTTGACGCCGCCGGTGATCGAACCGATCCAGCAGACGCCGGAGCTGCACATCCGGCTGAGGCCGGACGACCTGGCCCGGTACGGGCTGACGCGCGAGTATGTCGGTCGCATTATGCAGACTGCGCTGCAAGGGGAGGTAACGTCGCAGGTTCTCGAGGGTCAGCGTCGCTACGATTTGTTGGTTCGGTTGGAACAGAGCTATCGGACCGACTATGCCAATCTGGGCCGACTGCGGATCGATTTGCCTGGGAATCAAGGGCAGGTGGAGCTTTCGTCAATCGCCGATATCGGCGAAGGAATCGGTCCCAACGCGGTGAATCGCGAGAATGCCCGGCGGCGGATCGTGATTCGCTGCAATACGCAGGATCGCGATTTGGCGAGCGCCGTCGCGGAAGTTCAGCGGCGAGTGCGCGAGCGAGTGACCCTGCCGGAGGGTTACTATGTGGAATATGCTGGGCAGTTCGAGAGCCAGCAGCGGGCCACGACGCTGATTGCGATCTTGGCGGGCGTTTCGGTCGTGGGCATGTTCCTCGTCCTGATGCTGCTGTTTCCGTCGGTGCGGATCGTGCTACAAATTTTGAACGCGTTACCCACGGCCTTTATTGGGGGTGTGTTGGGGTTGGTAATCACCGGCCAGACGATGACCGTTGCCAGTCTGGTGGGCTTTATCTCGCTCGGCGGCATCGCGGTGCGGAACGGAATATTGCTGGTCACGCACTACTTCCATCTGATGAAGGAGGAGAACGAGAAGTTCACCGAGAACATGGTGCTGCGAGGGAGCCTGGAACGGCTGGCGCCGGTGCTGATGACCGCCTTGACCGCCGGAATTGGGCTGGCGCCTTTGGTATGGGGCGGACAGGAGCCGGGGCGCGAGATTCTG
>JALHPA010000347.1 GCA_022842745.1 Pirellulales bacterium | reverse complement strand
ACTGGCCGAGAGTTCTGGGTGTTGAGCGTTGGATGGGAGCCGGCCGTTCGAAGTGAGAAGTATGCCAGCGAGGCGGTTTGAGTTTTTGACACTGAAACATGTAACCCGCGGTTGTGAAGAGTGTATGCAGCTTGTCCTCGGCACCCACAACCGAAAGAAGGGGATCGAACTGGCCGAGTTGTTGCTGCCGTGGGGACTTGCATTGCGCACGCTGGCGGAAGTGGACAGTCCCTTGGAAGTCGCGGAGACCGGCGAGACGTTTGCCGCCAACGCGCGGTTGAAGGCGTGCGAGCAGGCGCGGCATCTTGGGCGGTGGGTGCTAGGAGAGGATAGTGGATTGGCGGTTGACGCCTTGTCCGGCGCCCCGGGAGTCTACTCGGCGCGGTTTTCCGGTCCGCATGCGACGGACGCCTCGAACAACCGGCTGTTGATCGAGCAATTGGCGGGAATCCCGTTGGAAAAGCGGACCGCCCACTACGTGTGCCATGCGGTGCTGGCGGACCCCAGCGGCGAAGCGCGGGCGGAAGGGGTGGGGGAGTGCCACGGTCGGATTCGGACCGAACCGGCGGGTGCGGGGGGATTTGGTTACGATCCGTACTTTGAGGTGGTCGAGTATCATCGAACGTTTGGCGAATTGGGGCCGGTCGTGAAGGCGGTCTTGAGCCACCGTGCGCGGGCGATTCGCCGGTTGATACCACAGATGCTGCGGCTGATGGGTTAGGGGACCGGCTGGGGAGAATTGCGGCTGGAAGGGATGTTTGTTTTTGCCTGCCGACGCTGACGGAAGGAACTCGCGGCCGAATGGCGTGGTAGCTTATACCGAGGGGTTCGTGGCCATGTTCAAGACTTGTGGGTGGCGCCGATGACGATTTTTCGCCGGTTCGTTGGGTGGGGCGCCGCGCTGGGGCTGGTCGTCGGCTGGTCGGTCTGGAGGGCCGCCACTTCTGGGGCCGATGAGAAAAGCAATCCGGGGTCGGCCCCATTGACCGAGACGGAGTTGACGGACGCGGAGCTGGAATCGCTCGTCGGTTTGTACAAGCACTTTCACCAGCATCCGGAGCTGTCGAACCGTGAAGAGCAGACGGCGGCCAAGCTGGCGGACGAGCTGCGGTCGGCGGGGTATGAGGTCGTGACCGGAATAGGGGGCCACGGTTTGGCGGCGGTGCTCAAAAACGGCAGCGGAAAGACGTTGCTGATCCGGACGGACCTGGATGCGTTGCCGGTGACGGAACAGACCGGGCTGGTTTACGCCTCAACGGTCACGACGAAGGACGACCGGGGGAATGAAGTCGGAGTGATGCATGCCTGCGGGCACGATATTCATATGACGGCGCTGGTGGGTGTGGCGCGGCGGCTGGCGGCGAACAAGGAGCGTTGGCAGGGGACGCTGGTGTTGATTGGACAGCCTGCCGAGGAACGCGGGGAAGGGGCGGAGCGGATGCTGAAGGGGGGCTTGTTCGAGAAGGTGGGGAAGCCCGACTTCGCGATCGCGCTGCACGTGGATTCGACGTTGGAAGCAGGGAAAGTGAGCTGCCGGGGGGGCTACAACTTTGCCAACGTGGACAGCCTGAATATTACCGTGAAGGGGCGGGGGGGGCACGGCGCCTGGCCGCATACGGCGATCGATCCGATCGTGATCGCGGCGAAGCTGGTTTTGGATTTGCAGACGATCGTGAGCCGCGAAATCAAGCCGACCGAGCCGGCGGTGGTGACGGTGGGGGCGATTCACGGCGGGACCAAGCACAATATCATCGGCGATTCGTGCAAGCTGCAATTGACCGTGCGGAGCTACTCGGCGGAAACGCGGAAAAAGCTCCTGGACGGAATTCGCCGCAAAGCGGCGGCGGCGGCGGCCAGCGCCGACGCGCCTCCTCCGGAGATCGAAACAACCGACGCTTACACGCCGGCCTTGTTCAATGACGAGCCGCTCACCTTGCGGGTCATGGAGGCGATGCGGGGGGCGTTGGGAAGCGAGCGGGTGGTGGACGCCGAACCGACGCTCGGGGGAGAGGATTTCAGCCAATTCGGCCTGGCCGGCGTGCCGATTTGCATGTTTCGGCTGGGAACGGTCGAGCCGCTGCGGCTGAAGGGATATGCCCGCTTGAGCGAGCCTCCGCCGCCGCTGCATTCCGCGAAGTTCTATCCCGACGCCGAGCCGACGTTGCGGACGGGAGTCAGCGCGATGAGCGCCGCGGCGTTGGAGTTGCTCGGGAAGAAGACCGCGAGCGAGGCCAAACGGTAGGAGGCGGCGAGGTGCGCGCTCGAACGTGGGTGGCGATCGTGTTGTATCTGGTGGGGGGGACGGCGCTATTGGGGCTGCTGCTGGGCATGCGCGGACCGTTGCTGGAGCGCATGAGCACGGCCGCCGAACAGCAAAATTGGGAAGCGTGGCGAGAGGAGGCCGCGAAACAGGATGGAAAGACCGGGCCGGTGCAGAGGCGCGTTCCCAAGAGCAAACAGCCGCCGATGCTCGTGCTGTTGCGGGACCACTTCGCGGTAATTATCTCCGCGGCGGTGGTGTTTTATACCGTCCTGTTTGGCTTCGGAGCGTATGTGGTCGGGGGGGTGCTCGACCAACGCGGGAAGCGCGGCTGACAAGGGGGCAATCGCGCAAACGGCGCGCATCCTAGCGCCGCGCGAGAGTCCTACTTCCCTTCTTCTCGGTTTGGCAGCGGGACTTGCTGGGGGGTCGCCAGGTAGCCGATCAGGTCGCGAACTTCCGCGGCCGAGAGCTTTTCGAGTTGGCCGTCCGGCATGAGCGAGAGGGGGGCCTGCTGGAGCGATTCGATGTTCTCGCGCGAAAACGTTTGGCGCCCGCTGGTGGTCTTGAGCGTTACGGAGGCGTCGTTTTGCGAATCGACGATGCCGGACACGATGCGGCCGTCTTCGAGCGTCAGCAGGGAAAGCTGATAATCCTTAGCGACCTGGGCGCTGGGGTCGAGGAGGTTGTCGAGTACGTAATCCAGGTTGGCGCGTTGCGCGCCGGTCAATTCGGGTCCAACCTTGGCTCCTTCGCCGAACAGGGTATGGCACTGGGCGCACATCCGCGAGAAGACGATACGCCCGCGCCCCAGGTCGGCCTCGGAAAGTGCCTGCGGGGTGAGTTGGGCTTTGTAGCGGGCCTTGGCAGCTTGCCGGTCGGCGGAGGTCGCGCGGACTTGTCCCCAGACGTCTTTTAGCAGCTCGTCAATGTGCTGGTTCTTGAACGATCCAAGCTGGCGGGCGACGAAGGGGGAAAGATCGCCGCGGGGAATCTTGTTCTGGCGAACCGCCTCTAACAGAGCCAATGCGAACTCGGGACGCGACGAGAGGGTGTTGACCGCCTCGATGCGTTCGGCTTCGGCGAACCGCGGGTAGCGGGCCAAGATTTCGGCGGGAATTTCGGCTCTCTGGTACGACGAAAGACCGCGGAGGGAGGCGATGCGGAGGGTTGGATCGTCGAGCAGCTTCAACAGCACTGCCAACAGGGCGGGTTCCTTGCGGCTGGCCAAGAGATCGATCGCCGACTGCCGGTCGGAGAGCGGCGCAGCAGGGTTGGTTACGACCTTTAGCATCGTCTCAACGGCAACGCGGTCGCCGAAAGTCAGGGAGAGCGTGTTGACGAGGCGGATGGAGTGCTGGTCGCCGCGCGATACAACGGCGGCCTGCAGCTTGTTCCAGCCGGCGGGGGCCGGAGCGCTGGTCGTTCCCAGGAAGGCATCGCTCATGCCTGCCAGGAGGGACGCCTGAACCTCGGAATTCGCAGCGGCGGCGATGGTAGCGACGAGCGGATCGAGATTTTGGCGGCGGAGGTCGGGTTCGCAGAGTCGGCGGGCGATGAGTTTTCGCAACAGCGGCAGGGGGCTGATCGCGGCGACCGAGAGGGCCTCGGCAGGATTGGCGGGGACCATTGGCTCGATGCCGTACCAGTACATCAGGGCGAGATTGCGGTCGGCGGCATCGTCGGCACGGAGCGACTCGCGCAGCAGGGTCCAGCGGTCGGCTTCCGGGAGGCGGTGCATGATGGACGCGAACGCCAGCCGGGCAGGGGGCGATCCCAGGCGGGCGTGGAGCGACTGGAGGGCGCCAATGGTGTCGGGGCGATCGGCGAGCAACCGGATGCAGAGTGCGCGGCTGGCATCGTCGTCCAAGAAAACGGCCGCGCGATCGGGCGTGAGGGCGTCGAGCGCGAAGAGGCCCAACATGGCCTGGACCACGGCGGCTGTGCCGGCCGGTTGAGGACGTTCGAGCAGGGCGACGGCGGGGGCAACGTCCTGGCCGGCGCGGCGACGTTCGGCGAGGTTGCGCCGGGCGTGTCGGACGACCCACTCGTTGCGACCGATGGCCAGTTTGGCCAGTTCCGCGACCGGGAGGCTGGCAAATTCGATCGGTTTCCAAGGGGACTGGTCGCCGTGGATCACCTTGTAGATCCGGCCGCTGCCACGGTGGGCCTCGACGTAGTCGTGGCATTCGCCGGTATCGCTCCAATCGGCGATGTAGACCGCGCCGTCCGGGCCTTGGGTCAGGGCAACGCCGCGAAACCAGGGATCGTTGGCTTTGAAGAAGTCGGGCCGGTGGCGGCCGATGTAGGTGGGGCCGCTGGGAACGAGGGCGTCGTTGTTGACGCGATATCCGTGGATGTTGCACGTGAACA
>JALHPA010000346.1 GCA_022842745.1 Pirellulales bacterium | reverse complement strand
GGGTTGAACGCCCCCCCGAAATCGCTCCCCCCGCAAAAGCCGCCGCCGCCACCGTAAACCCGATCGCCAGCCCGTAAAACGATTTGTTGGCCGTCCCCTTCGAAGTCGCCACGTTCAGCACCACCAAAGCCAGCGCAAACGTATACAGAAACTCCACCAACACCGCCCGCCACAGCTCCACCCCCTCGGCAGGCGTTGGTCCAGCGAATGTCGTATGCAGAATCGCCCGCACCGCGAACGCCGCCGCCATCGCTCCCGCCAACTGCGCGATCAAGTAGGGAATAAAATCCTTTACGTCGAGTTTCCCCCGCATCAGCACCGCCAGCGACACCGCCGGATTGTAGTGCGCCCCGGACACGTGCCCTCCCATGTAAACCATCACCATCAGCGCCGCCCCAATTGCCAACGGCGCCAGCGCCACCTTTCCCACCACGCATAATCCAATCGTCAGCACCAAAAAGAACGTGCCAATAAACTCCGTCAACAGCTTGTTCATGATTCCCTTCCTGAAGTTCGAGTTCGGCGTGAGAGAGAGGTCGATTTGGGCACGCGCCCGCTCGGCGATGCGCCTCGCATGCCGGGCGATTCGCCGGCGGGCACTGGCTGTCATCGTATCGGTTCGTCAAACTATCTCAAGCCCGGTTCGCCTCGTACTTTCGACCCTCCCCTTCCCCAATCCTGAGGTCTCGTCCCCTCCTCTCCCCCGCCCTCCCCTGCCCTGGGAAAAGCGCGTCCTCCCCACCGTTCTCATTGCGCCGTCATGGATCCCTCCAAATTCGTCGCCGACCTGTCCAATGTCGCGGAAGTCTCCCTCCTCGGCCTTGCCGAATTGGATTTTTGGAAGCCGCGTCTGGCCGCCGAGCGGCTCCAACCGATTCCGCGCGACGGCCAGGCACAAATCCTGATCGTCGCCGCTGCCGCCCGCTTCCGCGGTTTCACATTTCGAGAGCTCTCCATCTCGGTCCTGGCCCAGGGGTCCACCCCCGACCCCGTCCAGCCCGGCGCTTTCCTGCTTCAGGCGTTCAACTCCCGCCGTTTCTTTGCTTGGGCCGAACGTACCTTTTTCCACACCCCCTATGCCCATGCGCAAGTGGCGGTCCAGGCGGCGCTCCCGGCCTCTGTCTCCCTAACGACCCAGCCACCCAGCAGCCATCCTGCCAATAGCCCAATCCTCTCATTTCAGATGACCTCGTCCCCGCCACGCCAGCCGCTCCGCCGGGGAGTCGAATCTTGGGATGGGCCCATCTACTTGCCCGTCCGGTCAGCCGGCCAGAGCGGCAAGCTCTTCTTCGCTCGCCTGACGGGACAAACGGAGGTCTTTCCCTTCGCTTCCGGCGACCGCTGGGACATCCAGCCGCTGCCGCAGTTTAGGGTCCTGTCCCAATTGCAAGAATCCGGCTTTCGTCCTCATGAATGGCAACTGCGCCCCGCGAGCCGGCATTCCAAGACGAAGACCTTCGCCCGGCCCCACGGTCCTGCTACCCGCTGGGCCCCCTGCCCTCCACCGCAATAAGTCGCATCTTCGTCGGAGATTCACCCCGCGCCCGACGCTGTCTCGCGCTGTGCCCCTCCCAGCCGCATCTCAGTCCGCCCCCTTCTTTTTCTTTGGCTTAGACGTTTCGGCCGATGACTTGCCGTCCGCCGCTTTCGCCCCCCCCTCTTGCTTCCCGCCCTTGTCACCTCCTCCGTCTCCCCCCTTCTCGCTCGACGACTTCTCATTCGACGATTTCTCGCTCGGCGGCTTGTCCGCTTCCGCCCCCTTGCGATACGAGTCGCTCCGGTAGTCCGTCTGGTAAAACCCCGATCCCTTGAAAACGATCGCCGCCCCCGTCCCGAACAGCCGCCGCAACCGGTTCTTCTTGCACTCCGGGCACTTCTTCAGCAGCGGATCCGTGATCGACTGGAAGTGCTCGAACTTATGGTCGCACGCTTCGCACAAATAATCGTAAGTCGGCATAATTCGGCCACGCTCTCCGGATCGTTGAAATTCCCCCCCCGCCGGCAACCCGCCCCCGCCGTCATCGCGGCGCTCCGCTCGGCGTTCTCACTCTCCCTCTCCCCTTTTCGTCGACACGATCACCTGCGTCGGTCGCACCACCCGATCGTGCAGCGAAAAACCGCTCTGCGCCTCGAGCATCACCGTGTTCTCCGGATGCTCGTCGCTCGGCTGCTGCAAAATAGCCTGGTGGAACGCCGGATCGAACGGTTGCCCCTCCGCCTCGATTCGTTTCAGGTGGTGTTTTTCCAGCACCGACTCCAATTGCTGCCCCACCATCCGAAAACCGGCCAATAGGCTGGCCGCGTCGGCGTTCTTCTCGGCCGCTTCGACCGCCCGCGTGATATTGTCCATCACCGGCAGCAAATCCGACAACAACTCGATCTCGGCGTACCGCCGCTCCTCCTCCAATTCCCGCCGCGACCGCTTGCGGAAATTCTCCAGCTCCGCCTGCCCGCGCAAGAACCGGTCCTGGGCCTCCTGCAGCTTCATCCGCAGTTGGTCCAGCTCCTCCTCCGGCGGCAGACTCACGGCGCCGTCGATCTCTCCCCCTTCGCTCTCGGCCGCCGGTTGCGCTTCCTCTTTAGCCATGCTTGACCTCGCTTCCATCCTCGTCCCGTTGATTTCGGCCGTTCGTTCCCCCAGCCGATGATTTGTTCCCGCCCTCGAAACGCTCCGCCAAAACAACCGACAATTCCCCGCTCGGCCAGGCCCTCGGCTCGTTTTCCCGCTCAGCCCTCCGGCGCGACGAAATAATCCTTCAGCTTCTCAAAAAATGTCTTCCGGTGCTGGCTCACGTTCGCCTTCTCCTCCTGCGCCAGCTCCCGCAGCAATTCCTCCTCCCGCGCCGAAAGCGTCTTCGGCACCTCCAGGTTCACCTGCACCAGCAAGTCCCCCCGCCCCCGATGACGTGGGTCGGGCATCCCCCGTCCCCGCAACTTGAATACCTCTCCCGGCTGCGTTCCCGCCGGAACCTCCAAATCGTCTTGCCCCTCCAGCGTCGGCACGGCGATCGTCGCCCCAAGAGCCGCCTGCGAATACGTGATCGGCGCCCGCACGATCAGGTGTTGCCCCTCCCGCTGAAACAGATCGTGCTCTTCAATCTCCACTTGCACGTAGCAATCCCCCGGCGGACCTCCCTGCGGGCTGGGCTCCCCTTCTCCCGCCAGCCGCATCCGCATCTGGTGATCGATTCCCGCGGGAATAATCACGTCCCGCTTGACCCGCTTTCCCACGGCGCCTTGCCCTCGGCACTTCGGGCACGGATCCTTCACCACGCTTCCCGCCCCGTTGCACACAGGGCAAGTCGTCTGCACCCGGAACACTCCCGACGACTGCACCACCTGCCCCCGTCCGCCGCAATAGTGGCAACTGCTCGGCTTCGTCCCCGGCTTGGCCCCGCTCCCCTTGCAGTCGCCGCAGGTCTCGTGCCGTTCGATCTCGACCGATTTCGTCACGCCCCGCGCCGCTTCCATCAGGTCCAGCCGCACGGTGACGCCGATGTCGGCCCCCTTCCGCACCCGCCGCCCCCCCCGCCCCCCGCCAAACAGATCCCCAAACACCCCTCCGCCGAAAATGTCGCCAAACGCCGAGAAGATGTCGCCGATGTCGTCGAAATGTCGCGCCCCGGCCTCCACCCCGGCGTGCCCATACCGGTCGTACCGCGCCCGCTTCTCGTCGTCGTGCAAGACCTCGAACGCTTCCGCCGCTTCTTTGAACCGCCCGATCGCCTCCCCGTCCCCCGGATTTTTGTCCGGGTGATACTTGATCGCCAACCGGCGGTAAGACTCCGCGATCTCGCGGCCCGAGGCGCTCCGCTCGACCCCCAACACCTCGTAATAATCTCGTTTGCTCGCCATAACTGCCATGGCACGGATCGATCGTCGTATTTAGGACTTGCACGGCGACCTTGCGCCGCAAGCGGGCCACTCCGCACCGGCGAAGTGGCCCGTCGTAGGTTATTCCAATTGACTATCGGCCGGTTCAGCGAATCCCCCGCCTGACGAACCTTCGCCTGGCGGATCCTTCGGCTAACGAACCTTTGCCTAGCGGATACTTCCTTCCACCCGGCTCTTGTCCTTGTCGTCCTTGTCGAGCGTCGTCACCAACGCTTCCGTCGTCAGCATCAGTCCGGCGATGCTCGCCGCGTTGCTCAACGCGCTGCGAACCACCTTCACCGGATCGATGATTCCAGCCTTGTACATATCCACGTAATCGCCGCTGTTGGCGTCGAATCCGGTGTTCTGCGGCTTGCGGCTCACCTCGTCCGCCACCACGCTCCCGTCGATGCCGCCGTTGTTGGCGATCTGACGCATCGGCCAGGCCAGCGAGTGCAGCACGATGTCCACGCCGATCTTCTCGTCCTCTTTGGCCGAGTTGCGGGCCTTCGCCACCGCGTCGCGGCACCGCAACAGCGCCACACCCCCCCCGGGCAGAATCCCCTCTTCGACCGCCGCCCGCGTCGCGTGCAGCGCGTCTTCCACCCGCGCCTTCTTCTGCTTCATTTCCGCTTCCGTACCCGCCCCCACGGAAATGATCGCCACCCCGCCGGTCAGCTTGGCCAGCCGCTCCTGATACTTCTCCTTGTCGTACTCGCTCTCCGTGGCGTCGATTTGGTTGCGGATCTGCTGGATCCGATTCTGAATG